>CAMAXB010000035.1 GCA_945862035.1 Opitutus sp. GAS368 | reverse complement strand
GGCCGACGTCGCCGTGGGCTCCCTCGTCCGCATCCCGATCGTCAACCGCCTGCATCTGGGCATCGTCGGCGAGATTGGGGCACCCACGAATTTTCCGGTCGATCGCCTGAAGAATCTGGCCCATGTGGTTTACCCGTTTCCTGCGCTGCCGCCCGATCTGCTGGAGCTGGCCCGTTGGATGGCCTCCTACTACGCTACCACGCTCGATAGCGTCATCGAGACCATGCTGCCGGCGGCCGTCCGCAACGCGGCGGGGCTCAAGCAGGAGAAGATGCTTTCGCTCGCCAAGCGGCTCGACGCCTCCGAGCTCGAGGCGCTCGTCCGCAAGGCCCCGCAGCAGGCCAAGCTGTACCGCTTCATCGAATCGCAGTTCAAACCGCAGAAGAAGTCGCTCGTGCTGGCCCGGCTTGCCCTGACCGCCGCCGTGTCCGCCGGATTGGTCAAGCGCGGCGTTCTGCGGGAAGACTCACAGCGGGTGGAGCGCATCGCCTATGCCGACGACTGGGCCGGAGGCGAGCTGGTCGCAAGCCAGCCGCATGCGCTCAACGCCGAGCAACAGGCTGCCACCGACGCGATTGCGACTTCCCTTGGGCAGGACAAGTTTGGCGTGACCCTGCTGCATGGGGTCACCGGCTCGGGCAAGACCGAGGTGTACCTGCGGGCGATTGACACGGCGCTCAAGGCGGGCGGGGGAGTGATCTTCCTGGTGCCCGAGGTCGCGCTCACGCCCCAGACGGTGGCGCGCCTGCGCAGCCGGCTCGAGGCCATCGCGCCCGGCCACGCGACGGTCGTCTGGCACAGCCATCTCAGCGAGGGCGAGCGGCTCGATGGCTGGTATGCGCTCGCCACCGGCGAGGCGCGGGTGGTGGTGGGGGCGCGCTCGGCTATCTTTGCGCCGGTCCGTGATCTCAAGCTCATCGTCGTCGATGAGGAGCATGAACCCGCCTACAAGCAGGATGAGACGCCGCGCTATCACGGCCGGGATGTTGCAGTGATGCGGGCCAAGCTCAACCGGGCGCAGTGCCTCCTCGGCTCCGCCACCCCTTCGCTCGAGAGCTTCGCCAATGCGCAGGCCGGACGCTACGCGCTGCTGCAGCTCAAGGAGCGGGTGGATGCGCGCAAGCTGCCCTTCATCGACATCGTCGATATGAAGATCGAGATCATGCGCTCGCGCGGGCTCACCACGCTTTCCCGCAAACTGGTCGACGCGATGCACGCGCGGCTGGAGCGGCGTGAGCAGACCATTCTCTTCATCAACCGGCGCGGCTACTCGTCGTCGATGCTCTGCACCAAGTGCGGTCACTCCGAGGAGTGCACGCACTGCAGCATCACGATGACCTATCACCGGTCCGACGAGATGCTGCGCTGTCACTTGTGCGGCGACCAGCGGGCGGCGCCCGCCCGCTGCCCGCAGTGCGGGGCGCCCGAGATCCGCTGGAAGGGCCTCGGCACGCAGCGTGTGGAGGAAGCCGTGCACCGCCTGCTGCCGCGGGCGCGGATCGAACGGATGGACACCGACACGATGGGCAAGAAGAACCGCTTCCGCGAGGTGCTGTCCAATTTTCGCGCGGGCAAGATCGATGTGCTCATCGGCACGCAGATGATCGGCAAGGGGCTTGATTTTCCCAATGTCACCCTCGTCGGCCTGATCGACGCCGACATTTCGATGCACATCCCGGATTTCCGGGCGAATGAGCGCACCTTCCAGCTGCTCGTGCAGGTGGCGGGTCGCGCCGGCCGCGGCGACCGGGCCGGCGAGGTCATTGTCCAGACTTTCACGCCGCAGGCGGATCCGATCCAGTTCTCGCGTCATGCAGACTTTGAGGGCTTCGCTGCCGGCGAGTTGAAAATGCGGAAGGAATTCCGGTATCCGCCGTACCGGCACCTGATCCACCACATCTTCCGCGGACCCAATCCGGAGAAACTCAAGTTTTTCGCCGAGCAATGGGCCCGCAAGGTCACCGAGGTGCTGGGCGACCGCGTCGAGCTGCGCGGCCCGGCACCGTCCCCGATCGAGAAGATCAAGGACGAGTACCGCTACCAGCTCTGGTACTTCACGAACGGCGTCACCCGCGTCATTGCCGACCTGAACAAGCTGCGCGGCGAGTTCGCCTGGCCGGAGGACATGGTGCAGGTGCTGGATGTGGATCCGGTTAACCTGACGTGAGTGGGGTTCGGAGGATGGGACCGATAGGACTGATGGGACGGATAGGACCTATAAGCCCCATCCGTCCCATCCGTCTCATCTGTCCTCTCCGTCCTATTTGTAGAGATACGTCAGCGCGTCGGTCCGCACCCAGCCCGTCTGGCCATTCGTGAACGAAACCTGGCTCCAGCCGAGGAAGGTGCGCGTTACGCTGGCGAGCGAGCCGGCCGGCAGGGGCGAGGTCTTCTGGGTGGTGTCCCCGTCGTTGGGGATTGAGCACAGGCGGGTGTGGCGGGAGACAACGGCGATCTCGGTATCGGCGAGCTGGCCGTAGTTCTGAATGCTTTGGTAGCTCGCCACGCCGCCGGCGACGGCGACGAGGGCAAGGAGGACCGACAGCCAGCGCAGGCCGCGGGAGTGCGAAGAGTAGGCAGACCAAAGGACGAAACCGCCGGAGGCTGCGAGGAGCAGCGCAAAGCAGGTGAGTGCGACGCCCCAGCCGCCGGGGGAGAAGGTACGCATGATCTGCTTGAAGCCGGTGCCGGCCGCCAGCTCGGCGAAGACCGGCTGGTCGATGCCCGCGCGGGTGAGGCTCAGGTTGAACTGCCAGCGGATGGCCGGGTTCGACGGATCATTGACGAAGGCGGAGAGCGCCTGAGCGGTCGACTCGGTCCAGCGGTCCTGTTGCGCGAGCGCGAGGGCCAGGTTATAGCGGAGGTGTGCGTCGGTGGGATTCTTGGCCAACTCCGTGCGCCAGGCGGCCTCGGCGGCGGCAAACTCGCCCTTCTGGTAGGCATCCGCGGCAGCGTCGGCCCGGGCGGAGACGGGAGCCAGTGCCAGCAGCAGCGCGAGGCAGCCGAGGAAGGGCAGGAGGTTGCGGCGGAGGAAAATCGCGAAGAGGGGTACGGAGGGCACGGGAGCGTCCGAAAGCGCGGCGCGGGCGCGCTTGGTCCAGTCGGCGGGAATCGCGGTCTTTTCGCCGTACATCACGCGATTGGCCTCACGCCAGAGCTGGGCCCAGGACGAGCCGACGACGCCGGATCTGCGCTTCTCGATGGCGGCGGCGACCTGCGCAGACGTGGGCTCCGTGATCGTCAGGCCACCGAATTGGGCGGCGGCGCGCTGCCAGGAGTAGAGCATGAACTTGAGCTTGTCGGGGGACTCGCCGACCACGGCGTCGATCTGCCCGATTAGCCGTTGCATGTCCTCATGGGCCTCGCGTTGCAGACGGAGCGGATCCGTCAGGCGGCTGCGGCGGGTGGAGAGGCTGAGCCAGAAGAGGACGAAGAGGGCGCCCGGCACCGCCACGGCCGCGCCGAGCGCGTTGTCCGAGAAAGGCGCGATGCTGGACAGGGGATTGGACAGGGGATCGAGGGGAACCGGCGGCGGTGCATCCGGGACCAGGATCGTCTCATTGGGATCGGTCGCGCTGACATCGGTGATTGAGGGCTCGGGCCCAAGACCGGCGCCGCCGCCGCCCACCTTCAGAATGAAGGTTTCGGAGGTGAGAACCTGGTACTTGCCGACCTTGGGATCAAAGTAGGTGAACTTGATCGGACCCAGGCGGTAGGTGCCCTCCTTGGTGGGAACCAGTAGAATGTCTTCGATGAGACTGCCGTCGAAGAGCGTGCCGCGCGCAAGGCTCGGGCGGGCGGCGGGGGTGACCACGTCAAAGTCCTTCGAGACCGCGCGGCGCGGGATGCCGCGGACCTCGGGCCAGTTGCCGGCGCCCGCGAGCTCCATGGTCCAGGTGACCGCTTCCCCGACCGCGACCTCGGTGGTGGTGATGCTTGCCTTGAGCGTGAAGTCACCCACCGCGCCGGCGAAGCCCATCGGGGGCGGTGCGGGCAGGGGCTTGAGCGTCACGCGGGCGGGAGCGGTGCGGACGGTGAACGTATCCGTCGTCAAAATACCCGGCCCGCCGGAGGTAGACGTGCCGGTGACGAGGGTGACCGGCTGCAGGCCGCGGGGGAGTTCGATCACGCCTGCCGCGCGGCCGTAGGCGCGCGTGGTCTGGGTGAAGGTCTGCGCGGCCGGACCACCGGGAGGCGTGTCCGTGGTGCCGATGGCGGTGGACCATTCGTCCGTGTTGAGGTTCGTGGGATTCCAGTCGTAGGCGCCGGCGAGGGATTGGAACACCCGACGCTCGCCGGTGACGCGGTGGGTCAGGGGAAAGACCTCGCCGACCCAGTAGGTATCGGCCTCGGTGGAGAGGGTCGACGTCGCAAGGTTGGCGACGGGCACGCCGCCGATTTGCGCGGTGCTGGGGGCGGGCGGCGTCTGGGCGCGCAGGGAGCCGATGAGGCCGGCGGAGACCGCAAGCAGGGAAAGAATCAGGTTAAAGCGCATGGTGATCACCAATCCGGGCCCTGGGGAACGAGGTAGTTCTTCTGACCTTCCAGCATCTGGAAAAGTTTGGCGGGCGCATCCATCGTGCGGATGTAGTCGAGGCGTTGGAGGGGCAGGACAAGGTCGGGGCGCTCATCGCGCTCGCGGTCTGTCTGGCTCTGGCCACCGCCGACCAGCTGGGTGTCGGGCGGCGTCGGGGGTGGTGGCGGCTCTTCCTCGCCCTCGCGTGGCTCCCGCGCCATCTTGCCGAAGGCATCGGCGGCGAAATTGCGGCGCATCTGTTGGGCCTCGGCGTCCGAGTCTGAACTGGCCACCCCGCCCACCGCCTCGCCCTCCTTGGTGAAGTCGACCTCCATGTCGTTCTCCGGATCGAAGCTCGTGGCGGCCTCGGCCTTGCCGGCTTGGTCGGGTGCGGTCACGCCCCACGGCTCAGTGTTGGCCTTGCGCAGGGCGGCAAGATTGGTACGGAGCATGTCCCACGCGCCGCCTTGCGGATCAATTTCCTCGCCGCGCTTGATCGCGAGCAGGGCGTCGTCGATCACGGAAAGCGGGAAACGCTGGCGGGCCTTCAGGGTGTTCTCGCAGTACGCGATCATGTCGATCACGAGGGAAACGTAATCGTAGGCCCCGGGACTCGGGCTGGCCAGGATCTGGCTGATGCGCGTGCTGACCATGCCGGAGAGCTGCACGATGGGCGACCGCAGATTGGGTTCCTCGAGGAAGATGCCGGACTCGGCCATGTCCTGGGCGCGAGCGGTGGGGGCGGGGGCCAGGAGGGCGAGCAACAGCACGAGCCCGGCGGCGGCCACCGGACCGCCGCGCGAGGACGGCAGCTTGATGTCGCGCGCCGTCGGACGCACGGGGATCTCGCGCCAGTAGCTGAGGGCCAGCAAAAGGAGGGCGGGCAGCAGGGCCCACTCGAACTGGTCGGCCAGCTTGGTCTCATCGAGCTTGGTCGGGTCCTCGGTGCCATCGTCGACCCGCGGGCGACGGATCAGGTCATTGAGGCGAATCCAGGTGTTGGCCGAAAGGTAGGTTCCGCCCGTGGAGGTGGAGAGCTCCTCGAGGGTTGCGGGCTTGAGACGCGTCATGACCTCGATGCCCGCCGCGTCGCGGATGACGCCCTGACCGGAGGGAATGACGCCGCCCCCGGCGGTGCCGATGCCCACGCCGAGGACGCGAATGCCGCGCTGCTTGAGCGTGGCCGCCGCGGGCTTCCACGCGTCGTCGAAGGCCTCGCCATCGCTCAGGATCACGAGATCGCGCTCCACGCCCTCCGCGGTGCCGAAGGACTCAAGGACGGTCTTGATCATGGCCTCGTAGTTGGTGCCACCCTGCGGAAAATAGTCGGGTGAGAGGCTGGGCAGAAGTTGGGTGAGGATCTCGTAGTCGGTGCTCAGCGGCAGCTGCAGGTAGGCACTGCGCGCGAAGAGCACGAGGCCGACCCGCTCGCCCGCCATCTTGTCGACCATACCCTGGATCAGGAGCTTGGCATGATCGAGGCGGGACGGCCGGACGTCGCGCGCGAGCATGCTGCGCGAGAGATCGAGTGCGACCACGACCTCGCGGGGCTGGTCATTGACCGGCACTTCCAGCGCACCCCATTGCGGGCGGGCGATGGCCAGAGTGAGAAAGACGAGTCCGCCCCAAAAGTACCAGCGTACGCGGGGGGCCGCCTGCGGGCTGTTCAGGTCGACCTCGACGTGCCCGGCCCAAAGACGGCGGATGTGCGGCCAGAGAGCCGCGACCGAAACCTGCCGGGCTGCATCAAGGGCGGCGAAGGCGGCGATCGCAATCAGGCCCCAGAGGGCATGGGGAAAGGCGAAGTTCATACGACAACCTCCTTGCGCCACGGCGGCGAAGCCATGAGACCGCCGCCGACGATCAGCACCGCGCCAAGTCCCAGCAGCCACGGGAACAGCTCGCGCGGACGCGAGACCTTTGACTCGAACGGGATCTTCTTGGTTTTGTCCACCGCGTTGAAGGCGGTTTCGATCGTCGCGGTGTCCTCGGCGCGGAAGAACTGGCCGCCGGTCGCCTCGGCGATCTGCTTGAGCGCGTCCTCGTCGATGTCCGTGAGAATGCGGCGATAGCCCATGACCTTGCCGGTCTCGTCAAAGATCGGGTAAGGTGCTGAGCCGGGGCGGCCGGCGGCGATGGTATAAACGGTGACGCCGCGCGCCTTGGCAATCTCGGCGGCCTGAGCCGGGCGCAGGGCGCCGCGATTGTTGGAGCCGTCGGTGAGCAGGATGACGGCGGGGCTCGACCCCGTGGCGGGCGCGCCCTTGGGCCGCTCGAGGCGGGTGAGGGCGATGCCGAGGCCGTCGCCGATGGCGGTACCGTCCTCCATCAGGCCGATGCGCAGCTTTTCCGTCTGCTTGGCGAGCCATTCGTGGTCAAAGGTGAGCGGGGCGAGCGTGTAGGCCCGGCCGGCAAAGACGACGAGACCGATGCGATCATTCGGCCGCTGGCTGATGAAGGCCTGGATCACCGGCTTGATTGCCTGCAGCCGGTTCATGCGCACGCCGTCCTTTTCAAAATCCTCGGCGAGCATTGAGCCGGACAAGTCGATCGCGAGCATGATGTCGTAGCCCTCCTGGGTGACCTCGCTGACAATCTCCATCGTCTGCGGCCGCGAGAGCGCGCCCGCGAGGGCGATCAGTCCGGCGCTGAAGAACAGGGCGGGCAGCCGGGAAGCGGGCACAAGCGACGGGCGCCACCAGGCGGCCGAGTAGGGCACCATCAGGGCGGGCAGGCGGCGGCGCCAGCGTAGCCAGATCACCAGCGGCAGGAGGAGAACCGCCGCCAGCCACCACGGATGCTTGAGGATGATTTCGGGCATGGCTCAGCGACGGGTCCGCGCCCGCATGTGCGCGTAGAAGAATTTCACCAGCGCCTCGATCATGGAATCGTCCGGCGAGACGACCATGCGGCTCTGCTTTTCGGGGAAGAGTTTGACGAACCCCGCCTCGCGCTCGTCGATCCAGTCGGCGTGCGCCTTGCGGTGGGCGGAGGAATGGGGATCAAGCACCACAAGCCGTCGGTTGACGGGGTCGTACGTGGTCACGGCGCGGTTGACGGGAAAATCGCGCTCCCACGGATCTTCCACGCGGAAGGCGATGGGCTGATAGCGCTGCCGGATCAGCATCCAGCCATCGGGCGGGGGCCGCGGAGGGAAGTCGCCGAGCCAGACCAGCATGCTGTGCGGCGGCGCGACTTGGGAGGCGATGCGCCAAGGCGTCGGGACCGGGGCACCCTCGACGAAGTCGGGTGCCGGACGGCTGATCAGATCGGCTGCGGCGCGCAGGATCAATCCGTGGCCGCGGACCGGCTGGGTGAGCTTGTAGCCGCCCGGGTAGGTGTGGAGCACGCCGACCCGGTCGCGGTTGTTCGAGGCGAGCAGCATCAACAGGCTGGCGATTTCGAAGAGCGCATCGCGCTTGGTGCGCACGCCGGAGCCGAACTGCAAGGAAAGGGTGTCCTCGATCACGATGATGACCGTCAATTCGCGTTCCTCGATGAACTTCTTCCGGTAGGCGTCGCCCAGCTTCGCGGTGACATTCCAATCGATGTCCCGGATGTCGTCGCCGAAGTTGTACTTCACGACCTGGTCGAATTCCATGCCGCGGCCGCGGAAGACCGAGCGGTACTCGCCGCCCAGCAGGTTGTGGACGGCGTGGTTCACCTTCCACTCAAGCCGCCGCAGGAGCGCAAGCGAGCCCGCGACCGTCTTGGCCTTGGTGGGCGCCGTGGGCGAAGGGTTGACGGGATTGACGGGCATGGATTCCGGGTGGGCTGAAGGGAAGGAGCACCCGTGCGTGCCGCGAAGCGGACGCACGGGCGCGGGACCGCATCAGGCCGCCTTGCCGGTGGAGGTCGGGACCGGCTTTTCGTCGAGGAGCTTGCGCAGAACCTTCTCCGGCGTCGCGCCCTCGGCCTCGGCCTCGTAGCTCAGGCCGACGCGGTGGCGCATGACCTCGAAGAAAACATCCTGCACATGCTCGGGCGCGACATGGTCCGACTCACGGAGCCAGGCCATCGCGCGGCCGGCCTGATAGAGGGCGAGACAGGCTCGCGGGGAGGAACCGAAGTTCAGCACGCGGGCGCCGGAAGCATCCGGGATCGTCAGGGTGCGGGTCGACCTGACCAGTTCGAGAATGTAGGCCTTGATCTGCGGAGAAACGTAGATCTCGTCGACGAACTTGCGGAGCTCAAGGAGTTCCTCGCCGCTCGAGACCGCGGTGATCGAGGGCTGCTTGGTGACCTGGCCCCAGCGCTCCATCATGATCGTCTCTTCCTCGGCGCTCGGGTAGTCGACGCTCAGCTTGAACAAAAAGCGGTCCATCTGCGCTTCGGGCAGGGCGTACGTGCCGTCCTGCTCGACCGGATTCTGCGTCGCCATGACGAAGAAGGGTTTGGGGAGGTTGAAGGTCTGGCCGCCAATGGTGACCTGCCGCTCCTGCATAGCCTCGAGCAGCGCGCTCTGGACCTTGGCCGGCGCGCGGTTGATTTCGTCGGCCAGCACCAGATTCGAGAAGATCGGTCCCTTATGCACCGAGAACTCGCCGGTCTTGGGCTGAAAGATCATCGTACCGACCACGTCGCTGGGCAGCAGATCGGGGGTGAACTGGATGCGATCGCACTTCACTCCGAGGGCCGATCCGATCGAACGGATGACCAGCGTCTTGGCGAGGCCGGGCATTCCTTCGATCAGAACGTGACCGTTAGCGAGCAGCGCCACCAGCAGGCGCTCGATAATGGCATCCTGGCCGAGAACGGCCTTGGCGACTTCGGTGCGGATACGTTTAGCCCATTCTTGGCCGGTAATCATAGATGAGGGAGGGGTGGGAGAGGAAAGAGACGTTGGGCGAGGCCAGCGGGTTGCAGCGTTCTGCGGGCGGGCGGCGGCGTGGTCAGCGGTGAGCGGTCAGCAGGCAGGGTGCCAAGGGTGCGCGGGATTCGGGAAACGGGGCAGGGGTAGGTGTAAGGCAGTGGCACGACGAGCAGACCGGAGCCGGGGATGGAGCTGGGCCAAAAAAAATTGTCTGGGTGGTCGCATCGGATCATTCAAGCCTGAACCTAGCGGCGTCCAATCTGAGCGGGCGGGGAGCCCTCGTCAGCCGGCTTTGTGCGTCGCCACGGCGGGGCCGGACCGACGCATTTCCCTCGAAGTTGAATCCGCGTGCGAGCGGGGAAGGGTCATCATCCTCAACCCATATAACCGGCGCTCCGCTTTCGGAGAAGCCGTCATACTACCGTGATTCGTGCCGCCCGAGGGAAGGGGTGGAGGGCAGCCCGGCGATGATCCTTGGCTTGAGTTGGACGGATTTATTGATCCGCAGGCAATGGGGAGCCCCGCCGTGGCGCCCCGGGCCCACGTCCGGCTCGGGGTGACTGAGTGCGTGCAGTCTGCGCTGTAATCGTTGCAATTAGAGGTCAATAGAACTCTTCATATCTGACCCCCGGGGCACGAAAGTTGCGGTAATCGCTGCGTCGTCGTGCTCTATTCCCGATGACCCCACTAAAAACCAGACTTGGCGGCTAAGGTTGCGCCACGTCCGGTTTTTATTTGTTCAGCCAAACTCCCTACGGATCTAAAACCTACCCTCGTTATGATAAAACGTCTTCTGAACTGCCGACCTGCCCGTCTGGGTCTGGGTCTTGCCTCACTTGCGGTGGCGACGCTGCTGCCGGCGGCTGAGCCCAAGATCACCCCGACCAAGGACATCATCGGCTTCACCGTCGGTGATGACTACGTCCTCGCCAATTACACCCAGCTCAGCGCGCTCCTCCAGAAGTGGGACGCTGAGTCCGACCGCATGAAGGTCGTCAGTTACGGCACGAGCGAGGAGGGTCGCCCGATGTACATGGCGATCATCACGTCGCCGGCCAACCACGCCAATCTCGAGAAATACCGCGACATCTCGGTCAAGCTGGCCCGCGCCCGCATTTCCGACGATGAGGCCAAGAAGCTCTCCGAAGAGGGCAAGGCCATCGTCTGGATCGACGGCGGTCTGCACTCCACCGAGGTCCTGAACGCGCAGAGCCTGCTCGTCATGATCCACCAGATGATCTCCCGCACCGATGCGGAGACGATGCGCTTTCTGGATGACGTTGTCCTCCTCATGCCGAGCCCGAATCCGGACGGCCTTGAGCTGATCGCCAACTGGTACATGCGCCAAGAGGACCCAAAGGCCCGCAGCAGCGCCAATCTCCCGCGCCTCTATCACAAGTACGTCGGCCACGATAATAATCGTGACGGCATCATGCACGTGATGAAGGAGACGATCGCGCAGAACCGCGTGCTCTTCGTCGATTGGATCCCGCAGATCATGCACAACGTGCACCAGACCGGCCCGGCCGGCCAGGTGATCTACATCCCGCCCTTCCGCGACCCGTTCAATTACAACATTGATCCGCAGGTCATCATCGGCATCGAGCAGGTCGGCGCGGCCATGCATGCCCGCCTGATCGCCAACAACATGGGCGGTTCGGCCATGCGCTCCGGCGCCTCCTACTCCACGTGGTGGAATGGCGGCATGCGCACCACCCCTTACTACCGCAATCAGATCGGCATCCTGACCGAGGTCATCGGGCACCCGACCCCGATGCAGATTCCGTTCATTCCGGAGAAGCAGCTTGCCAAGAGTGATTGGCCGATGCCGCGTGAACCCGGAGCGTTCTTCCTCCGCGATGGCATCAACTACATGGTCGAGGTTGAGCGCGCAGTCCTCGACTACGCGTCCCGCAATCGGTCGAACCTGCTCTACGGCATCTACACCATGGGCAAGCGCCAGATCACCAAGGGCAGCCAGGATTCCTGGACGATCACGCCGAAGCGCATCGATGCCGTCCGCGAGGCCGCCCGGGCCCTCCCGGCTCCTCCGACCGCCTTCCCCGGCGGCGGCCCCGGTTTCTCCGCGGTTCCGGCCGAACTGTACAAGACCGTCATCCAGAACCCGGCCTTCCGCGATGCCCGCGGCTACGTCATCCCCGCCGATCAGGATGATTTCCCGACGGCCGTGAAGTTCGTCAACGTCCTCATCAAGGGCGGCGCCGAGGTTCATCAGGCCACCGCCGCCTTCAAGGTGGGCGAGAAGTCCTATCCCGCCGGCTCCTTTGTCGTGAAGTCGGCCCAGCCGTTCCGCCCGGTCATCCTCGATGCCTTCGAGCCGCAGGACCATCCGATGGATTTCGCCTACCCAGGCGGTCCCCCGATCCGTCCGTACGACGTCACGGGCTGGACCATCGCCCGTCAGATGGGCATCCAGCACGATCGCTACCTCGAGGACTTCACCGGTCCGTTCAAGGAAGTTGGTTTCGACGTCCTCAAACCCGTCGCGGCCACGGTCAGCGGCCCGGCCAACCCGGCCGGCTGGCTCATCAGCCACCGCATCAATGACGCGGTCATCGTGAAGAACCGCCTCATGAAGGCCGGTCTCGACGTCTTCTGGATCCACGCCGAGCAGCGCGCCGAGGGGCGCAACCTCGGCACCGGCACCATCTGGGTCCCGGCTTCCGCCGCCGCCAAGGCCATCATCGAGCGCGGCGCCGCCGAGCTCGGGGTTGCCGCCTACGGTGTCGCCGCCACGCCCACGGGCGCGGCTACCAAGCTCAAGCCGGTCCGCATCGGCCTCGTCGATGTCTACGGTGGCTCCATGCCTTCCGGCTGGATCCGCTGGATGTTGGAACAGTACGAATTCAACTTCGAGGTCGTCTTCCCGCAGGTGCTGGATGCCGGCAATCTGAAGTCTGCTTTCGACGTCATCGTGTTCCCCTCCGGCACCTACGCCGAGGGCCGCGGTGGTCGGGGCGGTGGTCGTGGTTTCGGCGGTCCCTCGCCGGACACCATCCCGGAGGAGTTCCGCTCCATGCTGGGTTCGGTCACGAACGCCCGCTCGGTTCCCCCGCTAAAAAAGTTCGTTGAGGACGGCGGCACCCTGCTGGCGATCGGCGCCTCGGCTCCGATCGGCGAGGCGATGGGCCTTCCGATCAAGAACCACCTCGTCGAGAAGGGTCCGGACGGCAACGAGCGTCCGCTCCCACCCGAGAAGTTCTACATCCCAGGCTCCGTGCTCAAGGCGAAGTTCAACACGGCCAATCCGCTGTCCTACGGCATGCCGGACGAAGGCTATGTGTTCTTCGACGACAGCCCGGTCTTCGCCCGTCCGGCCGGCAGCAATGTCAACGCCACCCGCATCGCCTGGTTTGACGGCAAGAACAGCCTCTACAGCGGTTGGGCCGTCGGTCAGGAGTACCTTGATGGCGGCGAGCTCGCCACGGAGGCCAGCATCGGCGCCGGCAAGGTTGTGATCATTGGCTTCGAGGCCACGTTCCGCATGACTCCGCATGCGACGTTCAAGATGTTCTTCAACGGCCTGTACTACGGCTCGGGCACGCCGGTGACGCTCTAAGCGAATCCGCCGCCCGTTGGTTTCAAGAACCCCGCCCTTCACCGGGCGGGGTTCTTTTGTGGGGGGATCGAAGGGTCGTTCTCCTTCTGGTAATCGTTCTCGTTCTCGGGTCTGAAAGTGGAGAACGAGCAAGAGAACGAAGAGCGGGAACGATGGGGCGGAGTCGGCACGGATTGTCGACGATCCCGGTCCCGCGCGCTTGCCCGCGCGACCCGCGGGGTCTACCTACAGGGGATGAGTGAGTCACTGACCGGGAGACGTCTCTATTTCATGGGGATCTGCGGCACTGCGATGGGCAACGCCGCCCTGCTGGCCCGCGCGGCCGGTCACCAGGTCCTCGGGGCCGACACGGGCGTCTACCCGCCCATGAGCACCGTGCTCGCGGCCGCCGGCATCGAATTGCACGAGGGCTACGACGCCGGGCGGCTGGCCCGGCTGGCTCCGGATCTGGTCGTGATCGGCAATGCGATGTCGCGCGGCAATCCCGAGGTCGAGTGGCTGCTCGATACCCGCGCCATTCCCTTCACCTCCCTGCCGGCCATGCTGCACGACTTCGTGCTGGCTCGGCGGCACAACATTGTCATCGCCGGGACGCACGGCAAGACGACGACCACCGCACTGGCGGCATTTCTGCTCCGCGAAAACGGGCGCGATCCCGGTTTTCTCATCGGGGGCGTGCCCTTGGATCCGCCGGTCGGCAGCCATCTCGGTGCCCTGCAGGATCCCTTCGTCATCGAGGGCGACGAATACGACAGCGCGTTCTTCGACAAGCGCAGCAAGTTCATCCACTACGCCCCCCACGTCGCGGTGCTCAATAATCTTGAGTTCGACCACGCCGACATCTTCCGCGATCTCGCGGATGTGCAGCGGACCTTCCACCACCTGACGCGCATCGTGCCGCGCAACGGCTGGATCGTGCTGAACGGCGACGACGACAATCTCCGCGCGCTCGGTGCGCTGCCGTGGACGCGGGTCGTCCGCGTCGGGGTGGGCCCGGGTAATGATGTGCGCATTGAGGATTTTGCCGAGGATCCCTCGGGCAGCGGATTCTCCCTTTCCTGGCAGGGGCGTCCGTGGGCCCGCGTCGACTGGCCCTGCTCTGGCCTCTATAATGCGCGCAATGCGGCGATGGCCGCGACCGCGGTTGGCCTCGCGCTAGGCGGCGCAGACCCGACCGGCCTCCGCCTTGATGCCCTCGCGCGTTTCCGCGGGGTCAAGCGGCGGCAGGAGCAGTTGTGCCAGCGGCCGGGCCTGACCGTGATCGAGGACTTCGGCCACCATCCCACCGCGCTGGCCGAGACGCTGCAGGCGTTTCGCCAGCGCTTTCCGGGCGCCCGGCTCACCGCCGTGTTCGAGCCGCGCAGCAACACGGCGCGGACCTAGACCCTCCAGGCTGGCTTCATGCGCGCCCTCGCACACGCCGACGAGGTTTACCTCGGCACGGTCAGCCGCGCCGACAAACTCAATGCGAGTGAGCGCTTCGACGCCGAGGCGGTGGTGGAACACCTGCAGAGCCAGGACGTCGAGGCGCACACGGCCCCCACCAACGCAGACCTGCTCGTGAAACTGCAGGTCGCCACCCTGCCGGCCATGAATTCCCGCCCGCGCGTGGTGGCGTTTTTCACGAACGGCTCCTTTGACGGCATCATCGCCCAGTACGCGGAGTCGGCCCGGGCCGACTAGGGACGAACGTCGGATTGGCTTCGCCGCAGGGAACAGGGACGAGCCGCCGCGATTCCGATTGTCGGAGCGGCCCGCTCCGATCATCCGGCATCTCCGTCTTCCCGGCTCCCTTCGCTTGCGCGGATCGGAGGGGGCGCTCGCGAGCGGTCAGAGTCCGATTGCCTTCACGCGCGAGGTAAACGAGGCATCATCGAGGGCCGGATCGGAGGGGTGGTCGGCGAACGCGCAGGGCAGCTCGATCCACGATCGGCATCCGGCCATCACAGGGGTCGGCGTGAGCCGCACCGGCTGTCGCAGCCGATGCACCCGTACCACGAAAGCATGGATGCCCGGCGGCTTGGCCCAGTCGAAACGTTCGCGAATTGTCGCCCCGGTCCAAAGGTGGTGGGCATCAAGCGCCCGCACGCGTTCCCAATCGCAGAGGAAGGCGTGGTGGTGCACGTCGACGAAGGCGGTGATCGACACCTCCCCGTCGATCGTCTCCGGGCGTGGAACGTCTTCCGCCGCCGACTTGAGCTTGCCGCGCTGGCCGTGAAACGCCGTGGGGAAAAGCCAGAACCGCGAAATCCGGGCCTCGAACCCGCCCCGGCCCTCGGCGATGCCTCCCTTGCGCAGAATCAGCACCTGTCGTCCGGCGGCAAGGGCACCCACGATGACCTGCCACTCCTTGAAGGCGGGCGCCATGTGACGGTCGACCCCGCTCAGGGCAATGGCTCCAGCCGGTCGCGCTGGATGTCGAACGGCTCCTTGGACGGATAGATGGCGAGCACGTCGGCGAGATTCATCAGGATCCCGAGGGAGGCCGGCGACGTTCCGTTTTTGGTGAAGACGATGTCGTCCGCAAGGAAGAGGCCCAAAGGGGCAATGCTCCCGTCGGGTCGCACAAAGAGGAGCACGTCGGTTGTGAACCACGCGTCGCCCAAGGGCCGGACTTGACCTCAATCATGCTCACCTCGAATTCGGGGCCGGGCTTCGTGACGGGGATTGCTGGCGCCGGGGCTGGGGCCGGTTGCGGGTTGCGAACCGTGAGCAGCCGGAGGACCCCGGGAACAAGGCACTGTACGCCGAGGGTCACCAGCAGGCGGTGGGAAACGAGGATGCTGCGGGGCGCAGGAGCGCTCGTCATGACTGGATCACTGGGCCTGGCGCGCCACCTTGAATTCGGCCGGACGTTCGCCGGCGGGCAGGGCGAGGAGGTCATAGTCCTGGTAGCCGGTGATCCTGACGTCGGCAAATGCGCCGACCGGCAGGTCGCGCGGGACGTACACGCGGCCGTCGATATCGGGAGCATCCGCCTCGCCGCGCGCCACGCCGGGCTCCTCGACCAGGACGCGCAGGGTGCGGCCGACGTAGCCGCGGCTGACCGCAGCGGCGATGTCCTTCTGCAGGGCCATGGTGCGGTGCCAACGGGTCTCCTTCACCTTGGGCGCGAGTTGCTCGTCCATCTTGGCGGCCCGAGTGCCGTCTTCCTGCGAATAGCGGAACACGCCAAGGCGCTCGAACTTGGCTTCTTGAATAAAGCCGCAGAGGTCCTCGACATCGGCGTCCGTCTCTCCGGGGAAACCGACGATGAAGGTGGTGCGCACCGCAATGCCGGGAATCCCGGCGCGGATCCGGGCGATCAGCGTGCGGATATAGTCTCCGCTCGTTTCGCGCTGCATGCGGCCGAGCATGTGGTCACTGATGTGCTGCAGGGGAATATCGATGTAGCGGGCGACCTTCGGACACT
>CAMAXB010000034.1 GCA_945862035.1 Opitutus sp. GAS368 | reverse complement strand
AGAGCGAGGTTACGTGGGACGGGGCAGATTTCGCATCCACGGCCTGGCCCGGAACGAGAAGCGAGTCGCCTCGGAACAACCGGGCGGGGCGGGGGCGGGCGGAACCTCCAGAAATTCCCGCTTGCACTCAGCCGGAAATGCCTGCTTTTTTCTCCCTCCTGTCACGCAGCCGTAGCTCAATTGGATAGAGCATCTGACTACGGATCAGAAGGTTTGGGGTTCGACTCCCTACGGCTGCACCAGAGTTTACCTAGCCCGCTTCCCATTGGGGGAGCGGGCTTTGTGCGTTTTGGGCGCAAGAAAGCCCGCCCCGGTGAAGCGGGCGGGCGATTCGCGACCAGCTGCGGTCAGGTTGCCTTGGCCAGGGCAATGTCTTCCATCGCGATGGCGGGTACCTACGTCCGCTGGACCTTAAAATAGCGGGAACGACGTCGGAGCATCCGGTCAAGCTTGTCGACCAGCAGCGCGACCGCCTTGTGGCATTCATCGGACGACTCGGTCGCGTTCATGTCTGGCCCGTGAATGATGATGTGGCCCTTGGCGGTGAAACGCTTGTCGACCGCCTGCTTTGGATCGCATTCCAATTCTACGCGGAGTCGCACGATGCTCTCCTCGTGACGAAACAATCGCGCCGTTTTATCCACCACGAACTGCTTGAGGGAGGGAGTCAGTTCCAGGTGAATGCCCGATACGATCACATCGTTTGGATGGTTGTTATTATTCATGGATTTGGGTTCCTTTCGGTGTTGACCGAAAATTGGGTAACGTCCCGCTCTCATGGCCTCCGTCGAATACATGCTCCAACGCTTCTCTGCCGTCGTGGTGACCGGCGGATCTTCCGGAATCGGAAAATCGTTCATTGAGCACATTGCCAAGCTGCACCCGGCGGTGCGCATTTGCAATCTTTCGCGGCGAAAGCCGGTGACGGAATCCGCGCAGCTTAACCTGCGCCATGTGCCCTGCGATCTGGCGGACCGTGCCGCTTTGGAGGCAGGTATCGCCGCGGTATTAGGATTTCTGCAGGAGGATGGGGCCACCGGGCCGGTCCTCCTGATCAACAACAGCGGCTTTGGAGCCTACGGCCGTTTTCCCGAGGCGTCGGCCGAGCACCTGCGCTCGCTGATCGAAGTGAACGTCACGGCGGTGGTCACGCTCACGGCGGCATTGCTCCCCACGCTGCGCGCCCGGGGGGGCGCGATCGTGACCGTGGCCTCGACGGCGGCCTTTCAGCCCACGGCCTATTTGTCCACCTACGGCTCGACGAAGGCCTTTGTCCTGCATTGGAGCCTGGCGCTGAACGAGGAGTTGCGAGGGACCGGCGTTCACGCCCTCGCGGTCTGCCCGGGACCGACTGCCACGGCGTTCTTTGCGCGGGCCGGCATGGGCGAGGGAGCGGTTCCCGGAGGAAACGGGCAGACGGCGGATGCGGTGGTCGGGGAGACGCTCCGGGCCCTGACCCGCGGCCAAGCTCTGGTCATTACGGGATGGAGAAATTGGCTCATGGCCAACGCCAGTTCGATCCTACCCAAGCCAATCTCCGCCTGGCTGGCCGCCCGGATCCTCGCGCGGTACCGCCTGAAAAGAACGTGACCGGCGCGGAGTCTCCCACGGCTCCGGCGCGGGACGGCGGCGCGGGTTGACTCCGCGCGCGTGGTTTGGGCGGCACCTGCCGCGGTCAAGGGGAAAGGCGGGCAGGGGGGGAGGCTGCGACCGCAGGCCCGCCGCCGTCTGTATCCGGTTTTATGTTACAAGCGGGTGCCGGAAACTCGCGGTCATCCTGCGGAAGCGCGGGTTGGGCGGCCCGGCGCGAAATCGGCGTAAGCTGAGGCCCACCCCGCCGTCAGGGCCTGATTCTCGCGAACCGGGTCAGGACCGGTGGGGCAGTGCAGAGGCTCGGCGCCGCCGGCGCGACGCGAATGCCGGGGGCGGATCATCGCCCTCGGGAAAGGCACCGACGATGCCCCCGCGGAGGACCCTGGCCCGACGACCGGTGGCTCTGGCGGCGGCGGCTTCACGGCTGGAGTCTTTGGGTCGACCGGGCCAACCCGAATCCCTTCGCCCTAACCTGAAGCCGAGGGAGTAAAGCGTCGACGCTTGCCCAGCTGCCCCGGTCGGTTGCCGGGGCGCTTTCCGTGGACAGGATTGACCGCCGGGGGTTCCGTGGGTGGAGTGGTTGGATCCGGCACCGCCGGGTCACTGCAACCCTCATCGCATCCTGCCATGACCTTCCCGTCCCTGCTCCGCTGCCTCCCTGTCGCGCTCGCGCTCGGCGGCTCCCTGTCCGCCCAATCGACCAAGGAGGCCGTTCTGCAGCGCCTCGATCAAACCCGCTCGGTTTACGAGGAGATGGCGCTCAAGATCTGGCACTGGGCCGAGGTGGGCTACCAGGAGACCAAGAGTACCGCTCTTTTGCAGGAACAGCTGACCAAAGCGGGCTTCAAGATCGAAACCGGTGTGGCCGGCATCCCGACGGCCTTCATCGCCACCTATGGCAGCGGCTCGCCTGTGATCGGCATCATGGCTGAGATGGATGCGCTGCCCGGCACCGCGCAGGAGGCGGTCGCGGAGCGCAAAGAGATCGTCGGTCAGGTCGCCGGTCACGCCTGCGGCCATAATCTTTTTGGCGCCGGCTCGGTGGCCTCCGCCGTGGCAATCAAGGAGTGGCTGGCCGCCACCGGCCAGCCGGGCACGATCCGCCTTTACGGCACCCCCGCAGAGGAGGGTGGCTCGGGTAAGGTGTACATGGTGCGCGCCGGTCTCTTCAGCGATGTGGACGTGGTTCTGCATTGGCACCCCGGCAGCGCCAACAGCGCAAACCCGGCGTCCTCCCTGGCCAACAAGTCGGCCAAGTTCCGCTTCAAGGGCATTGCCTCCCACGCGGCGGCCGCCCCGGAGCGCGGGCGCTCGGCGCTGGACGGCGTGGAGGCGATGAACCACATGGCCAATCTCATGCGCGAGCATGTGCCGGACTCCACCCGTATTCACTATGTGATTACCCGCGGTGGTGAGGCCCCGAATGTGGTGCCGGCGGCCGCCGAGGTTTTTTACTATGTTCGCAGCCCCAGCCGTGAGGTCGTGGCGGATGTCTGGTCCCGGCTCGAGGCCGCCGCCCAAGGCGCGGCGATGGGCACGGGCACCTCGGTCGAGTGGGAGGTCATCCATGGCAACTACGAGCTTCTGCCCAACGAGACCCTGGCGCGCGTGATGCACCGGAATCTCAGCACCGTCGGCGGCGTCCAGTACACGGAGGAGGAAAAGGTGTTTGCGACCACGATCGGCCGGACCTTCCCCGGCGGCCGGGCCGGGGCGCTCGAACTCGCGTCTCAGGTGGCTCCCTTCAACCCCACACCCGACCCCGGCTCCGCCTCGACCGATGTCGGTGACGTCAGCTGGGCGGTCCCGACCGTCGGCCTGAGCGCCGCAACCTACGCTCCCGGCACCCCCGGGCACAGCTGGCAGTCCGTGGCCCAAGGCGGCACTTCGATCGGCATGAAGGGCATGATGGTTGCGGCCAAGACGCTGGCGACCACCGCCATCGATCTGTTCCAAAACCCCGCGACGATTGCCAAGGCCAAGGAGGAGTTCAGCGGTCGGCGCGGCGCCGGCTTCCGTTACGTCCCCCTGCTGGGCGACCGGTTGCCCCCGCTGGACTATCGCAAGTAACTGATCCCGCGCGATCCCCGGGCTAATTCCGGCGAAGCGTCCTGGGAATAGCCCCTTGCTGACTTGCCTCTCAGGTATGGGTCGATTCAGTCTCCTCAATCCCTCCAAATCCCATGACGCTCCGCTCCCTCGTCGGTTTGCTCCTTCTCAGCGCCGGCCTCGGTCTGTCCCTCGGTCAGGGCCAGACGGTGGTCAAGGACGGCTACACCAAGGTTGGCTTTGATCGCCTCTCGGCTTTTCAGTTTGTGCCCCCCTACGTCGAGCCGGGTGTAGACCCGACGGCTCCGGTCCCGACGGGCGAGGAGCAGATTCCCGAGGCCATCAAATCCCTCACTGGCACCAAGGTCGTCGTTGGCGGCTTCATGCTCCCGGTCAAGGTCGAGAACGGCCTGGTCACCGAACTTCTCCTCATGCGCGATGCCTCGGCGTGCTGCTACGGCACGGTCCCGAACATGAATGAGTGGATCATCGTTCGCATGGGCAAGAACGGCATCAAGGCGGTCATGGACACGCCGGTCTTCTTCTACGGCACGCTCACCGTGGGCGCCGTGGTTGAGGAGGGTTACCTCGCGGGCATCTATGTGCTCGAGGGTGACAAGATGGATCAGGAAGGCTGATCGAGTCGCGCCGCGGCCTCCGCCGTTGCAGAAGATTTTTGGCCCGCCCGCTTTGGGCGGGCCTTTTTTATGGTCCACCTCCAGCATTCGCCCCGTGCTTCCTGATCCAGCCTCCGCTGCCACCGATCCCGTGGATTTCCCCATCCGCGCCTGCGCCTGGCCGCGTCGCCTCAAGCAGGGGCCCGTTCGGATGATCGACCCGTCCGAGCCGCCTGCCTGGATTGTCCACGAGGACGAGCGCCTGTTCGTGGTGAACAAGCCGGGCGATGTCGTCTGTCATCCGTCCAAGGCAGGACCGTGGTCGAGTCTGGTCGGCGCCGTCCGTGAGCACACCAGACTCCCCACGGTGCACCTGGTGTTCCGTCTGGATCGGGAAACGAGCGGCATCGTGGTCATGGCCAAGGATGCGCGGATGGCGAGCCGTCTCCAGACCGCCATGCAGGAACGACGCGTCAATAAACGCTACCTCGTCATTCTGACGGGGAGCCTGAGCGAGCCCGTGACGGTCGATCAGCCGCTGGGAGACGACACCGCCAGTCCGGTCTTCATGAAGTCCGCCGTCTGTGCGGGCGGGAAAGCCGCCGTGACGCGCTTCGAGCCCCTCGCGGTCGCCGGTGGCTTCACGCTGGCCCGGGTGTATCTGGAAACCGGCCGCAAGCACCAGATCCGCGCGCATGCCCAGTGGCTGGGTCGACCCGTGGTGGGCGACAAGATTTACGGGCCCGATGCTCGCCTCTATCTCGATTTCATTGATCGCGGTTGGAACGACGACCTCGCCGCCAAGCTGTTGCTGCCCCGGCAGGCGCTGCATTGCGCCGAGATTGATCTGGGCCCCGCGGGCATCGCGCCCGTCTTCCGCGCGCCCTTGCCCCCGGACCTCCGGGCCTTCTGCGACGTCCACGGTCTGCCGACCACCGGCCTTTAGCCCAGGGCCGAGATCGCCGCGGTCACCGCGGCGGCGAGCGTGGCGATCCGTTGATCCACGGGCTGCGTGGAAGCGGTCTCGAACGTATAACCGATCCGCGCGTGGTGCGCCCGGAGGTAGATCGCCTCGGGCCAGTCCTCGCGCAACCGCGGGTCATTGACCGGGCGGATGATGCCCGGCGCGTCGGCGGTCCGGCCATCGATCACGGCCGCATCCTCGATCCGGCTGTGGGTGCGCGCCCCGGCGAGAATGCGATCGGCGAGGGTGGGGCGCCCCTCGGGATTCAACTCGTAGAGATAAAAGCCGCCGGCCTCCCAGTCCTCGTGCAGGCAGAAGACCAGGTCGAACTGGGGCTGGCGCTCCAGCCACCGGACGTGGGCCGTCACCTCCGCAGTCCGTCGGTCCTTGTAGTCGCGGTTCAAATCTACCCCGGCCGCGTTTTCACGCGTCCCGCGATGAAACCCCGTGGGATTGAGCATCGGCACGAGGAACCAGTTCGCCCGCGCGTCAAAGACCCCGCTTTCGAGGAGTTGGGCCAGCGCCTGGGGCGGTGCCGGCTCGTCCCCATGCACGCCGGTCGAAAGATAGATTCGCGGGCGCGGACCCGGCGTCCGGCGCGTTAGGGCCACCAGCGGACAGGCCGCGACCTCGCCGAACCGCTCCACGCGAAAATGCCGGGCGGCGGCCTCTTTCTCGCATCGGGCAACGAGGGCGGTGGGGTCGATTGCGGAGGCTTTGACAGCGGACACGCCATGCTTCTAGCTGCCGGTTTTCACCCGTCACAAGCCCAAGATTTTCGCCATGTCCCGAGTCCGTGTCCGCTTCGCGCCCAGTCCCACGGGCTTCTTCCACATTGGCAGCGCCCGCACGGCCCTGTTCAACTGGCTCTACGCGCGTCACACCGATGGCGTCTTTGTGCTGCGCATCGAGGACACGGACAAGGAGCGCAACAGCGAGGAGTACCTGAACCTGATCTATGACAGCCTGTCCTGGCTCGGCCTGAACTGGGACGAGGGTCCGCGGGTGGGCGGGGGCTTTGGTCCGTATCGCCAGAGCGAGCGCGCAGCGATCTACACGGAGTACCTGGAGAAGCTGAAGTCGGCGGGGCGAACCTATGAGAAGGACGGGGCCACTTACTTCAAACTCGAGGGCGAGCGCTCTGAGGTGTACGACGAGCACCGGAAAAAGACGGTGACCAAGGTGAAGGTGGCGCCGACGGTGATCGAGGATCAGATCCGCGGCCGCGTCGAGCGGGTCGAGGACGAGGATTTCGTGATCGTGCGGTCCGACGGCAACCCCGTGTTCCATTTCGTGAACGTCGTGGACGACATCGCGATGGAGATCACCCACGTCATCCGCGGCGAGGATCACCTTTCGAATGCCTCCAAGCACGTCGAGCTGTTCAAGGCCTTTGGCGCACCGGTGCCGGCGTACGCCCACATTCCCCTCATCCTGAAGCAGAATGGGCCGGGCAAGATGTCGAAGCGCGACCAGGGAGCACTGATCGAGGAGTACCAGCGCCGTGGCTACCTGCCGGAGGCGCTGGTGAATTTCCTGTGTCTGCTCGGCTGGAATCCGGGTGGCGACCGCGAGAAGATGCCGATCGCGGACGTGATCCGTCTTTTCGATCTTCCCCAAGTGAACCAGAGCAATGCGCGCTTCGACGACAAGAAGCTCGCGCACATGAACATGGCCTACCTGCTGGAGGTGCCGGCGGATCGTTTCGTCGCCAGAGCGCGGTCCTATCTGGAGCGCCAGGGCGCGACTGCGGCGCTGGCGGCGGATCCAGCCTACTGCCGGGAGGTGCTGCTGCTGTGCCAGCCCAAGATCAAGGGGCTCGAGGAACTTCCGGCCTACACGGCCTATTTCTTCGGCGAGGACTATCCAATTGACCCGAAGGTTCGCGATAAGGTCATGGGCAAGGGTGACCCGCTTGCGCGGCTAAACGAGTTGGTGGTGGCGCTCCCGGACTTTGATTTCTCCAGCGACACCGCCATCGAGGAGGCGATCAAGTCGCTCGCGGCCGCCCACGGGCTGGGCTTCGGCGATTATCAGCCAGTGGCTCGCCTCGCCGCGACCGGCACCAATGTAGGCCCGAGCATCACCGGGCTCTTCCGGGTGCTTGGCCGCGACCGCGTGCTCGCGCGCCTGCAGCGCTTCGCTGCCAGCCAGTGAATGGGAGCCGGGGTCGCTGACCCCGGTGAAGCGGCTCGCAAGCCGGACCGGGGTCAACGACCCCGGCGACACCTGCCACTCAGCGCTTCGTGTTGTTTTCCTCCATCGCGTCGAGAAATTCGACCGGGGAAAAATCGTCGGTCATGACCTTCGCGCGGGCCACGCGTGCCGTCGGCCAGGGGATGACCTCCGCCCGGATGGACGCCAGATCGAGCCGGCCTTGCAGCGGCGCGCTCAGCTCGGCCGTCGGCGGCCAGCGGGCGGGATTGGTCATATCCGGGCTGGCGTACTTGACTGCGAAGGCGATCACGTTGCCGCGATTCTTGGTCTGAAAGAGGATGACTTGGGGAAACACGGTGCGGAGCGTCTTGAGGTCCGCGTAGTAAAGCTCCGTGCCGGAATGGAGGTTGGTGATGAACACGCCCTCGTCGCTCATTCGGGCCGCGCATTCCTCGTAGAATTCCTTGGTCTTCAAGTGGGGAGGCACGTAGCCGCCACGAAACGCATCCAGAATCAGCCAGTCCCACTTTTCACGGGAACGCTTCACGAACTGGCGACCGTCGACGGTCGCGATCGGCGAATTGGCGGTCGGGGTGAAGTACATGCGCTCCCGGGTGAGTTCGACCACCTTGGGATCGAGTTCGACGGACTGCAGCAGGACCTCGGGGTAGGCCGCCATGAACAGGCGGTGGAAGCCCGCCCCGCCCAGCCCGATCATCAGGACCTTCTGCGGCTTGGGTTGAAAGAAGAGACCGCCGTAGAGTGAGCGCGTGTACGGAACGACCAGATTCAGGGGATCGGCGAGGTCGACCGCCGATTCGAGGTAGTCGCCCTCACGTGACTTGGCGCGAAGCTCCACCTGCGTGCCGCGGCGCTCGATCGTCAGGCTGTTGTAGAGGGTGTCGTAGCGCTCGACATAGTCGGCGCCTGACAGCGCGGCAGCCGAGACCAAGACGAGGAGGAAACGCAGGAAGAGGGTGCGCATCGTCATGAGGCGGTGGTGGCATCCGAGGGCAGGCGGAGAATGAGAATGAGGCAGGCGGAGCTGAAAATCGCCACGGACAGCCAAAGTTGGAGGAGCGTCGAGACCGGCAGATTCGGAATCAGCAGGAAGGCCGTGATCATGACCCCGGCAATGTTCCCGATGGTGCTGACCCCGTAGATCAGGCCTGAAGCCGAGCCCGGGGCGGTGCCACGGGAGGCGAGAAACTGGACACATTGCGGACCGAAGGAGGAGAAGACGGCGACTGGAACGAAGAAGAGACCGAAACAGGCGACCAGCAGGCCGACGCTGATATTCTCGAACTGGAGTTCAATCCAGCCCAGGGCGGATCGACCCAGGAAGGCGGTAAACATGAGGCCGAGTACGCCGACGAGGGTTACCATGACCTGGGTCCGGCCTCGGCGCTCGGCCGGCAGGTTGCTGATCCATCCGCCGAGAATCGAGCCGGCGCTGAAGGCGGCCAGAAAGGTCGAAATCAGCCACGCCCACACGATGATGGACGAACCGAAATGCGGATTGAGCAGGCGTGATCCCAACAATTGAAAGCCCATGCTCAGAATCCCCATTAGGCCCACAAAGAAGTAAAAGATGGCGTTGATCACGTGGGGCGGAGTGTTGGGAAAAATTACCGGAACTCAAACCGCGTTTGTGGAGGATTTTACCCGTTCGCAACGCGGAACGGAGAATCGGGCTGGGCAAGGGCGGCCGCAAAGCTAGATTCCAGCGATGCCCCTGACCACCCTTTGCCGGTTTGCGGTGTTCGCGCTCGTAACGACGGCCTGTGCGCTCGGCGCGGCCGAGAGGACGCGAATCACGTTCCTTTCGACCACGGACCTGCACGGCAACATCTATCCGATCGACTACTTCACGAATCAGCCGTCCCATCTCGGTCTGGCGAAAGTGGCGACGCTGATCCACCAGGTGCGCCGCGAGGAGCCGGAGCTGATCCTGCTCGATTCGGGCGACACCATCCAGGGCACGCCGCTCGCCTACTATCACAATCGCCGGAACAATGCGCCGCCCAGTCCGATGATGCTGGTCATGAACGCGCTGAAGTACGACGCGCTCGCGATCGGCAACCACGAGTATAATTTCGGGCTCGGCGTGCTGAACAAGGCGCGGCGCGAGGCCTCGTTTCCCTGGCTCTCCGGTAACACCTATAAGGCCGGGACGGAGGAGACCGCTTTTCCACCCTACGTGATCAAGGAGGTGAAGGGCGTGCGGGTCGGCATCATTGGCCTGACCACCCCCGGCGTGCCAAGTTGGGATAATCCCGGCAACTACGCGGGGCTCGAGTTTCGGGATCCCGTCGTCGCGGCGCGCAAATGGGTGCAGGTGCTGCGCGAGCGCGAGCAGGTCGATATCGTTGCGATTGCGATGCACATGGGGGTCGAGCTTGATCTGGCCAGCGGCCGGCCGAATCCCGGACAGGTGCCGCAGGAAAATGCCGCGGTGGCGATCGCCCGCGAGGTTCCGGGGATCGATGTGATCTTCATGGGCCACACGCATCGCGATGTGCCCGCGTTGCTCGTGAACGGAGTGCTGCTCTCGCAAGCCAACCGGTGGGGCGACCGGGTGGTGAGGGCGGACCTCTACGTCGAAAGGAATGCCTCGTCCGGTCGCTGGGAGGTTGCGGCCAAGGGCGCGGTTTCGCTGCCGGTCACGGCCAGCGTGCCGGCCGACCCGGCGGTCCTGGCCCTCGCCGAACCGTACCATCGGGATGCACAGGCGTGGCTGGACACCGTGGTCGGCGAGGCGGCCACCGAACTCACCGCGACGGACGGGTACTTTGAGGACAACGCCCTGATCGACCTAATCCAGCGGGTGCAGCTGGAGGCCGGGCAGGCTGACGTGTCGCTGGCGGCGAACTTCAACCTGCGCGCCCGCGTCGCGGCGGGGCCGGTCACGGTTCGGGATATTGCCGGGCTCTATATCTACGAAAACACGCTTGTGGTGATTGAAGCCACCGGTGCCATCGTGAAGGCTGCGCTAGAACATTCGGCGCGCTTTTTCCGCGAGTCGGATCGGGAGAAGACGCCGCGCGAGCGAATTGATCCACGGGTGCCGGGCTATAATTTCGACCTCGCCGAGGGCGTCGAGTACGAGATCGATCTTCGTCGGCCCTTGGGCGACCGGATTCGCAACCTGCGCTTCCAAGGTGAACCGCTGGCGCCGGATCGCGTCCTGCGGCTGGCGATCAACAACTACCGCCTTAACGGCGGCGGTGGTTACACCATGTACAAGGACGCCAAGGTGCTCCACCGCTCAAGCGAGGAGATCCGCGACCTGATCATCACGTGGATGGAGCGCAACCGGCAGGTGCCGGTCACGCCGAACCACAACTGGCGGATCGTGCCCTAGCGCGAGGAAAATTGCGGATGGCGGATTTTGGATTGCGGAATGAGCGAAGGCGGTTGCCCGGGGGCTTGGCCCCAAATCCGCACTCCGCACTCCGCATTCCGCATTCCGCACTCCGCATTCCGCAATGGCGCCTAGCGCCCAGCGCCTAAGCCTTGCCCGGGGCCTTGGCCGCGTTGTCCTTGAGGCTGATCGTGCGATTAAAGACCAGTTGGCCTGGCGCGCTGTCCTTGGGGTCGAGGGAGAAGTAACCCAGGCGCTCAAATTGGAACCGATCCTCGACGGTGGCCGAGGCCAGCGACGCCTCGATGCGGGCCTGGACGACCTCCATCGAGTGCGGGTTGAGGTGCTTCAGGAAGTCGCCGTCGGCGTCAGGATCGGCCACGCGGAAGAGCCGGTCGTAGATCCTCACCTCGGCCGGAATCGAGTGGGTGGCGCTGACCCAGTGGATCGTGCCCTTGACCTTCTGGTCGGCGTTGGGCCCGCCGCTTCGGGTGCTGAGATCGGCGGTGCAGCGAAGCTCAACGACCGTACCGGCCGCGTCCTTGACCACCTCGTTGCACGTGATGATGCAGGCGTACTTGAGGCGGACCTCGCCTCCCGGCTTGAGCCGGAAGTACTTCGGCGGCGGAACCTCGGAGAAATCGTCGGTCTCAATGTAGACTTCGCGCGTGAGCGCCACCTTGCGGGTCGTACGCTGCTCGTCCTGCGGATGGTTGGTTGCGTCGACCTCGATCACTTCGCCCTCGGCGAGATTGGTCAGGACGATCTTGACTGGCTTGAGCACGCCAAGGCGGCGCAGCGCGCGGGTGTTGAGGTCCTCGCGGATCACGTGCTCGAGGACGGCGATGTCGGTGACCGCATCGGCGCGGGTGACGCCGGTGCCGATCACGAATCGGCGGATGGATGCGGCCGGCACGCCCCGGCGGCGCAGGCCGGAGATCGTAGGCATGCGCGGATCGTCCCAGCCTGAAACTGCCTTCTGCTGCACCAGTTGGAGCAGCTTCCGCTTGCTGACGATGATGTAGCCAATCTTCAGCGGTGAAAACTCGTATTGGCGAGGCAGGGGCCGTGGCAGGTCGAGTTGCTCCAGCAGCCAGTCGTAGAGCGGGCGATGCGGGATGTATTCGACCGTGCAGAAACTGTGGGTGACGCCTTCCAGATAGTCGCTCAGACAATGAGCGAAATCATACAGCGGATAGATGCACCAGCGGGCGCCGACATGATGGTGGGCGATGTGGCGGATGCGATAGAGGAGCGGATCGCGGAGCCAGACATTGGGCGCGGCCATGTCGATCCTGGCCCGAAGCGAGCAATGCCCGTTGGGGAACTCGCCGGCCCGCATGCGGGCGAACAAGGCAAGGTTCTCCTCCACCGTTCGATTGCGCCAGGGGCTGTCCTTGCCCGGCTTGTCGGGGGCGCCGCGATAGAGGTCGGTGTCCTCGGGGCTCAGATCGCAGACGTAGGCCTTGCCCTTCTTGATCAGGGTTACCGCGAAATCATGGAGCTGCTCAAAATAATCAGACGCGAAGAAAGGCTCGATCTCGACGTTTCCGGGCGCGGCGGGGGCGCAATAGAAATCGGGGCGGCCGTCCACGGTCTGGGCCACGGGGGAGGATCCCTTCGGCTTGAAGCCGAGGACCTGGTCCGCCCAGCCTGCGACCAGCCACTGCAAATCCGCCGTGATGGATTCGACATACTCGACGTCCTCCTTGACCGGATTGGTGTCGTCGAAGCGCAGGTTGCAGCGTCCGCCGTTTTCCAGCGCGATGCCGAAGTCGATGCAGATGGCCTTGGCGTGGCCAATGTGGATGTAACCGTTGGGCTCGGGGGGAAAGCGCGTCACGATTTGCGGGTAGCGTCGCTCCGCCACATGCTGGGCGACGATGTCGCGGATGAAGTCGCTGGGGACCGCGGGTGCGGCCGGATCGTTCTGCTCGGCGCTCATAAAGGGAAAAGGCTGCCCGGCGAAAACACGCGAGGCAACGCCGCAATTGCGAGGGGCAGTCCGCGGGAATGCAGACACGGGCGCGGGCCCGGAGCGGGTCGCCGCCTTAGCTTTACGGACGGAGTGACTCAGGCCTTGCCGGAGGCGGTCCGCAGGGCGCTGGCGACGTTGGGCGGGACAAAATGCGAGACGTCGCCGCCGTACTTCGCCACCTGCTTCACGAGGGAGGAGCTGCAGTAGCTGTAGGCTTCGTTGGGCATCACGAAGAGGGTCTCCACCGTCGGTTGGAGATGACGGTTCATCAGGGCCATGTTGAACTCGAACTCGAAGTCGGAGAGCGCTCGCAGGCCGCGAATGATGGCATCGGCCTTGAGGCTCAGGGCAAAGTCGACGAGCAGGCCGCCGAAGATGACGACCTCCACGTTCGCGTGCCGGGCGACGTTGGTGCGAATGAGTTCGAGCCGCTGCTCCGGGCTGAAGAGCGGGCCCTTGCCTGGATTCTCTGCGACCGCGACAGTGACGCGGCTGAAGAGTCGGGTGGCGCGCTCGAGGACGTCGAGGTGCCCGTAAGTAATCGGGTCGAAGGTTCCGGGATAAATACAGTGGCGCATAGCGGCTCGGTGCCACGGGTGGCGCGGCGGAAGAGTGACGCATGGCTTGGAGCCGGGCGCAAGCGTGCGATGATCATCTCCGCCCTTGCCATCGCGCGGGGCGCGCGGTGTGCTCGGGAAAACCGGCGATGAATCTGCCCAACCTCATCACGCTCTCGCGCATCCCGACCATGTTCCTGATCGCCTGGCTGATGTATCAGCCTTGGTTCGGGGCGGCGACGCTGGCGTTTTGGATCTTCATCGCGGCGGCGGTCGGGGACTGGCTGGACGGCTATCTCGCCCGGAAGCGTAATCTGGTGTCCATCTTCGGCAAACTGATGGATGCCCTGACGGACAAGATTATGGTGCTCGGGCTGATGATCGTCTTCGTCGAACAAGGAACCATTCCCGTTGTTTGGGTTTTGCTCACGATGTGCCGTGAATTTCTAGTCACCGGCCTGCGCATGGTGGCGGCCTCCAAGGGAGTGATCGTCTCGGCGGACAAGGGGGGCAAGACCAAGACCCTGACCCAGCTGATCGCGATCGGCTTTCTCCTGTTCGTGCCCATGCTGACCACGGATTTCGCCTATTTCTTCAACATCGAGCTCAGCGCCTCCACGGAGATCATCCACATGACCGGTCTGGGGATCTTTATTCTGGGCACGGCGTTTGCCGTCAGTTCTGGTGCGGCCTACATCTGGCGCTTCAAGGACGTGGTGTTCGAAGACACGAACAAATGAGATTCCGGCAGCCGCTCTGGCCGCGTTTCCTGCCGACGCCGATGGTGGTGGGGTTTGCCACCCTCGGTCCCGTGGGGCGCATGCGCCGGGCGCCGGGAACGTGGGGCTCGGTCGCCGGACTGCTTTATTTCACGCTCTTCTTTTACCAGCTCGGTCCAATTGGGAATCTGCTTTTCAGTGCGATCGGGTGTTATTTCGCCGTGGCGATGTGTGGCGAGGCGGAGTTCCGGCTCGGCCAGCGGGATCCCGGTTCAATCGTGCTCGATGAGTTTGTGGCGATCCCGCTCTGCTTCCTCGGCTGGACGTCCTTGCTGACGATTGCGCCGCCCTGGGTGATTTTTCTGTCCGGGTTTGGGCTCTTCCGTCTGTTCGACGTTCTCAAGCCCTTCGGCATTTCCCGCCTCCAGCATTTGCCGGATGGCTGGGGCGTGGTGGCGGATGATGTGGCGGCCGCCCTCGCGACCTGCGCGACGATGCATCTCGGGGCTGGGCTGTGGTTGCTTCGCTGAGTCAGGGCAGGGGCCGCAGGTTCTCGAGGGGGATGCGGACCAACAGGCCCTGTTGAAGCACGTCGACCGCAAGGACGATCCCCTGCGGATCGGCGGGATTGTCGACCACGCCCTCCAGGCCTTGGAGCGGTCCGCCAATCACGCGCACGCGGGTGCCGCGGTGGATCAGTGGGTGCAGGCTGAGTTCCAGCCCGGAGGCCACGATCGCGCGGACAGCGTCGAGCTGGCGCAGAAACCCGGCTTCGTTATCGATCGGAAGGAGGCGCGCGAGTAGGTCCCGCTGGAACACGCGGGCCCGGCGCTCGAGCGGAATCCGCCCGAAGACATAGCCGGCGAAGAGCGGCTTGGTGAAACGCTTGGTCTGACGCCCGTACTTGCGCACGCTCGTGATCAGCGGGAGATAATGCGCCATCTGCTCGGCGCGGAGCAGGTCGGCGAATTTCTTCTCGCACCGGGGCCGGGTGTGCCTCACCTGCGACTGTCGCTGTCCGCCCGGGCAAACGGGAGGGCCGGTTCAATCATCGCGCTCAACGCTTGAGAAGAAAGCGCACCGCGGCGAAGTAGCCCTCGAGCCCGAGACCGGTGATGACTGCAATGCAGGCCGGGGCGGTCAGGGAGGTGTGGCGAAATTCCTCCCGCTTATAGATGTTGGAAATGTGCACCTCGATCGTTGGCAGGTGAGCGCCGAGGAGCGCATCCCGCAGGGCCACGCTGGTGTGGGTGAAAGCCCCGCCGTTGATCACCACGCCATCGAATTTGCGGTCCGCGAGGCTGGCGATGCGGTCGATCAGCGCGCCCTCGTGGTTGGACTGGAAGAATTCCAGCTCAACTCCGTTCGGGAACTCCGTGCGCAGCGAAGCCTCCAGATCGGCGAGCGTGGCGCGGCCGTAGATTTCGGGCTCGCGCTTGCCGAGCCGGTCCAAATTGGGGCCGTTGAGGATCGCGATTTTTTTCATGGTGAGGCGAAAGGGGTAGGGGAGGGGACTACAGCGGGTTCTCCGTGGCGATGAATTTCCACGGGAGTCCGAAGCGCGCCGAGAGCTCGGCTGCGAGGGCGCGGACGCCGTGGACCTCGGTCGCATAGTGTCCGCAGAGGTAGAGGTTGAGCCGGTTCTCCTGGGCGTAGTTGAACCACTCCTCGCGGAGCTCGCCCGTGACCAAGGTGTCGACTCCCGCTGGAAGCAGCGCGGGGACCGCGCTGTTGCCGCTGCCACTGCAGAAGGCGACCGCCTTGGGCGCGGCGGAACCGTATTCGAGGGCGACCACCCGGTCGTAGTGCTTGGCCAACCGGGCGCGCAGGCTTGCGCGGCGGCCGGCATGGCGTGAGATCCAGCCGACCGGGAGCCCCTCGTTGAGCAGAAATGGCGTCTCGGGCGTGAGCCCGAGTTGGCGGGCGAGCAGAGCGTTGTTGCCCAGTTCGGGATGCCCATCCAGCGGCAGGTGACTCGAGTAGACCGCGCAATTGCCCTGGACCAGCGTCTTGATGCGCTCGTGGGCTGGCCCCGTCAGGGGCCGCGGCGCGTCCCAGAACATCCCATGGTGCACGATCAGGAAGTCCACTCCGGCCGCGACCGCGCGGCGGAACGGGACCACCCCGGCGTCCACCGCCGCGCCAATCCGCGTGACCCGGCCATCGTTGGCAAACTGGAGCCCGTTCCAAGCGCCCGGCGCATCCTTCCATGCCTCCCGGCGGGTGCGCTGGTCGCAGTAGGTGACGAGTTCGGAGAGCGTGGCCATACCCTTAGCGGTTGGCAGAAAGCGTCGCGGCTTTCGAGGTGGATTTTTTGGCGCCGGCCGCTAACCATAAGTTATGTCCGGCTCCTTGTCCTCACCCGCGGGCACCACCTCGCCTGTCGACCTGATCGCTGAAGCGGCCGGCCGCTTCGCGTCCCGCCCGTCATGGGACGATTATTTCATGGCGACCGCGGTCCTCATCTCGACCCGCTCGCCCTGCGATCGCCTGCACGTGGGCTGCGTG
>CAMAXB010000033.1 GCA_945862035.1 Opitutus sp. GAS368 | reverse complement strand
TTTGAATATAAAAGGCGGCCGGCCCGGACCAGGTCGATGGCCCGCCGGGCCGTCCGGATCTGGGCGGCCTCGGCCCCGGCGTAGAGGGTCATGCCCTCCTGCCAGGGGACCCGCACGATCGCCTCCGTGGCCGCGTCGACAAAGGTGACCATGCCCGCGGTGCTGAGCGCGGCGAGGGCGTCGAGCCCGCCGGACGTCACGGCACTCGTCGCCCCCCACGCGGCTCCGGCCACCCGGCCGGTCGCCACCACCGCGGAGCCCGCGGTTTCTGTGGCCACGATCACGGTCTGGCCGGCGAGCTTCACGGGTGCGTAGACGGTGCGCGCGAGGAGGCACCCGCTCAGGGCGAGCGGAAGCAGGACGAGGCAGGCGAGGGCGCCCGCGCGCAACGGAATCAGCCACATGGGCAGGCAGCTTGCCGGCCCGCCGCGCGCCGTCAAATGGGGGGCGCGGCAGGTTGCGGGGAGACCGGGCTCTCCCGCGGACGGAGCGGGGACTTCAGGCGGGAACGCCGCCGGCGATATAAGGGCGAAGCTGCTGGGCTTCGGCCTGGTGGGTGTCGAAAAGCCAGCGTGAGATGTCGCCAATGGAAATCAGGCCCACCCGCGCGCCGCCCGCCGAGAGCACGGGCAGGTGGCGGCAGCGCCGCGTGGTGAAGATCTCCATGGCTTGCTCAACCGTGGCGTCGGGCCCGATCGTGACGAGCTGGCGCGTCATGATCTCGTCGACTGAGGTGACCTACGGGTTGCGGCCGGCGGCTACGACCCGGGTGAGGACATCGCGTTCGGTGAAGATCCCGGCCAGGCGGCCTTGGTCGAGGATCAGGATCGAACCGACCTTGTGTTGATTCATGACGCGGACGGCATCAGCCACGGAGACCAGTGACGCCACGGAGTGCACCGACGAGCCCTGGCGGCTCAGCAGCCTGCTGCTGAGGGTATTCACAGGGGAAGGAGTCCGCGGCAGCCTCGCGCGAATCGCTCGACCGACAATCGCAATATCCGCTGAATCAGGGCATGGCCCGCTTTGGGTTTGAGCTGCAGGCCTGCGCGCGTGTTTAACCATGGTCCTATGGCCGACTCCCCGCGCATCGAACTCTGGCTCGCCCGGCATGCGGACACCGCGTGGCGCGCCGCGTTGCGGCCATGGGTCGAGGCGGGCCGGGGGCGCCTGGAGCGGGCGCATGTCATCGTGCCGACGCGCGGGCAGGCCCGGGCGCTCAAGCTCCGCTTTCTCTCGGAAAACATTCCCCTGCTCGGGGTTGAGTTCCTGTCGCCCGGCCTGGCCCGCAAGAAGTGGCTGGCGCTCGGGGCCGGCGGCGACCGCCCGGCGATGGGCCGCGAACTGCTCCTGTTGGGCCTGCGGGCCGTGATTGCGCGGCGTCTGGTGGGGTTGACGGCGAAGGACGATTCGTGGGGATTCTGGAAAAGCCTGCAAAGCGATCCGGAGCGCGCGCTCGACGATTTTGATGACCTGCTCAAAGCCGGTTTTCGCGCCCAGGATTTTCCGCTGCCGGAGTTGCGCAGCGTGTTTGGCGAGCTGACGTCCTGGGTTGACGACTGTGGCTACGGGCTGGCCGCGGTGTCGGCGGAGCAGGCCGGGCTGACGCTCGTGCCGCCGGCCGCGCCGCGGATCGGCGCCCGCGCGTTCGTCCATCTCCCGGGGCCGGAGCTCTGGGGGGAATTCTTCAACATGGCCGCCTACGTGCGGCGCTGCTCCGAAATCACGGTGGTGCTGCCGGAGCCGGAATCAGCGGCCGGGGAAAAGTGGGTCGACTTGTGGGAGAATCTGCTGGAGTGCCAGCCGCTGCCCCTCGATGCGCCCGAACCCGCCCGCACCTGCGAATCGGTGGGCGCGCTCTGGGGCGGCGAGGAGGGTTCGCCGGCGCGCGCGCGCATCCTGGTCGGGCGGACGCGGACGGAGGAGATGGAGGCCGTGGCGCGGGAGGTGGCAGCGCTGCTGGCCCGCGACGCGGAGGCCATCGCCGTCGTGTTTCCGCGGGCCGACGCTGCGCACCTGCACCTCGCGCGCCTGCTCACGGCCCGGGGCATTGCCTTCAATGACCTGCTCGGCACCGCCGGCGCGCCCCCGGTGGACGTGCAGGCGCAGCGTGCACTGCTGAGCTTCCACGAGAAGGGTGCGCGCATCGAGGAACTGCTGGCCCTGTGGCCCCTGCTCCGCGCGATCGGCACCACGACCCTCCCGATGGCGGACGCGCGCCGCGCCTGCGAGCGCAGCTTCGATGACGTCCAGTCGCATGCCGTGACCGCGAATCTCGCGGCCTGGGAAGTGCGCGCGCCCGAACTGGCGCGAATCGCCCGCTGCCTGCTGCCGGCCTGGCCGGCCGAGCTCGCGCTCGCCGACGCGCTGGCCCGGTTCCGGGCGATGGGAGAGGTGTTGGACCTGCCAGCGCCCGAAGGCTGGCGGCCGCTGGATCATTTTGCGGAACGCTGGGGCGAGCGGTTGCCGCTCGCCGCCGTGGTCGCGACGCTGGGCTCCTTTCTCCCGGATCATCAGCCGGTGGCGTCTGCGGCGGGACGCGGCGAGTTCGCGCGGGTGACCCTCGGTACGCGCCGGCGGCTCGAGGGCGCGGCGTGGTCGCATCTGATCCTGACCGAAAGCAATGCCGGCACCTGGCCGGAGCGGCGCGAGGCGAGCTGCTGGCTGACCGACGAGCAGCGGACGGCGTTGAGCGAACGCGGTCGTTTCTCGCTCGGTCTGCCCACGGGCGAGGAACGCGCGGCGCTCGAGCGGGCCGGGTACCGGGCGCTCGCGCGCGACACCCGGGAGGAGATCCTGTTTTCCGCGGCGCTCTTCGCCGAGGAGGATCCGGAACTTGAACGCGCGCCAAATAGCTGGCTAGAGCGCGTGCTCTGGGCAAAGTCTGGCGGCACGGATCCGCAAAAGGCGTTTGTCCGGCTTGTGCGGGCCTCGCCGCCGCTCGACTCACCGTCCGCCGAAGTCCGGACCTGGCACGAAATCTGGCAGGGCCGGCGCGATGATCGCCGGCCTTTCGATGCGCACTTTCACGGCGGGGATCCAGCCCTGATCACGCCGGACTCGCTGCCGGCGCGGCTGATTGAGCGCGGAGTGCGCGATCCGGCGGAGCTCTGGTTCGACGCCGTACTCGGCGTGCGGCGAACCGCGTGGGAACCCCTCGTGCGGACGCGGCGGAAGGCCCTCGGCTTGCGGGCGCATGAAGTCCTCGCGGCGGCGCTCCAGCCCGAGGCCGGCCCGGGTCGCTTCGGGGAGATGCCGTCGCAGGAGACCGCGCAGGCCCGGCTGACGGTGGCGCTCCGGCGCTTGCGCCTCGCGTGGCCGGTCGACCGCTATTGGGATTCCTTCCATGCCGAGTTGACCGCGATCTGCGGCGTCCTGGTGGAGAATCTTTACGCGATCGACGCCGGCGGTTTCGTGGCGGCGGAAGTCTGGCTGCCGGCGGGGGCGGTGCTCGAGTTGGGTGCCCGACGGATTTCCGTGACGGGGCGCATCGACCTGGTGCGACTGGACCGGCCGGGTTGGAAGGGGGCGCAGGTGGACATCATCGATTTCAAGACCGGCGGAGACTCGGCGCTGACGGCGGGCCGCATGGCCGCGAAGGGCGCCTCGTTGCAGCTGGGCGTCTACCTGGCGGCGGCCCAGTCGCTGGGCATCCGCGGTGGCCGCGTGTGGATGGTCAAGCCGGAGGCCGGAGCGATGACGTCGCTCGATCTCGCGGAGCTGCCCGAAGCGCTCGCCCGCGTCACGTGGCTGGGCGATGCGCTTGAGCGTGGAATCTACGGGGCGCTGACGCCGGATCGCTCGGATTATGCGCCGCCGGGCTGTGACTGGCCGCTGGCGTGCACGCCGGTGCCGGCGGCGACGCTGCGGAAAAAATTCGCGGTAACCTTTGGGCAGGAAGTCATCGAGGAGGGCCCGTCCGATGAGTGAGCCCCTGAACGATTTCGAGGCGCGCGAGCGCTTCCGGCGCGAGTGGGATCGTAATTTCGCCGTGAGCGCGAATGCGGGCTCGGGCAAGACGACTGCGATCTCCGAACGGCTGGCGGCGATCGCGCTCGCGCCGAACGGCGCCGAGATCCTGCGCAAGACGGCGGTGGTCACCTACACGCGGAAGGCGGCGGCGCAGATCGGACAGAAGGCGCGGCAGGTCCTGCTCAAGCATCTCGCGCGGCAGCCCGGGTCCAGCCTTGCGGCGCTTGATCATCTTGAGCGCGCGTTCTTCGGCACGATTCACAGCTTCTGTCTCAAGCTCGCGCAAACCTACGGGCAGACGGCCGGCATCAATCTGAACCCGCAGCTGGTGGCGGAGAACGACGACGCGCTGTGGGAGGAATTCCTCGAGGGCGACTCGATGCAGTTCGCCGCGCTACCCGAGCCTCAGCTGGGGTCCTTCTTGCGTCATGTGCCGCTTGAGGAGGTCTTCGCGCTGGCGCGGCGGCTGGACACGGTCGCGGCGCGGTCGCTGGGCGGATGCCGGCCCGGCCCGCCCGCCCAGCCGCCGGCGGCGGTGCTGGCGCAGATTCTGGAGTTGGCGCGCACGGGCACGGGCGCGACGAACATCGCGCTCAGCCAGCAGCGCGCGCAGGCTTGGCAGCAGGCCTGGGAACACGGGCATGGCTTTCTGCCCCTCTACGAGCCGGCAGGATCGAGCCAGAAAACGACGGAGCTTGCGCGGCTGTGGATGGCCCCGCTGAAACGCTGGCTGGCCGATGCGGCGGCGGTGCTGGCAGCGGAACTGGCGGGACGTTATCGCGCATGGCGGTTCGAGCGCGGGGTCCAGACCTATGCGGACCAGATCGACGCCGCGTTGGCGGTCTTGCGGGATGACGCGCGGTTGGACCGCATCCGGCGGGAAGGCTGGCGCATCGTGCTGGACGAGGCGCAGGACACGGATCCGTCGCAGTTCGCGGTGCTGGTTGAAATCGCGCGGCCGCCGGGCGCAGCGCTCGGCACGTGGCCGGCGACGGACGCCGGCGCAGGCCACGTGCCCGGGCCGCGGGCCGGGCACTTCTGCCTGGTCGGGGACGGCCAGCAGGCGATCTACAGCAGCCGGGCGGACATCGGCAATTTCACGCGCCACGTGGAGGCCTTTCGCCGGGGCGATTCCGGGGAGCGGCTGGAGTTTCAGGTCACGTTCCGCACGCCCGTCGCGGTGGTGGCGGCGCTCAACGACACCCTGCCGGCCGCCTTTGGCCGGGCGCACCCGTACAGTTTCGGCCTGCCCCCCGCGGAAGGGGCCCCGGCGCCTTTTCTGCAGGTGGAGTATGTGCCGCTGCGGCCGGGACCGGCCAACGTGGCGGGTGCGTGGGCGCGCCTGCCGCTGGTTCCGCCCGCGACGGCACCCGAGGGCGTCGCGGGTTGGCTGGCGGAAGAGGCGCGGCAGGTGGCGAATCACCTCCGGGCGCAGGGGCCGGCCGGGGTGGGGGCCCAGAACTGGGGCGAGGTCGCGGTGCTGGCGCCCCGCAACGAGTGGCTGCTCGCCGCCCGCAAGGCCTTCGAGGCCGCCGGGCTCAAGGTGGCGCTGCAGACCCGCCGCAGCCGCAATGGGGATCATCCGGTCCACGCCTGGCTGGCGGGCCTGCTCGCGGTCTGTCATGATCCGGAGGATACGTTTGAGTGGACTGGCGTGCTGCGCGAGATCTTCGGCGTGAGCGATGCGCTGATCGCGTCCGAGCTGCGCGCCCAGGGCCGGCTGGCGTGGGAGGACCCGGGGCTGCACGCCGAGCCGATGGCGGCGGCGCTGGCCGCGCTGCGCCCGCTCATCCTGCAGGTCAATGACGAGGGACGGGCGCTAGCGGATTTTGCGGAGGCCCTGATCGGCGCGACGCAGCTGGAGGCGCGCGCGGCGGTACTCGATCCGTCGGGTGGACTGCGGGCGGATCTTGACCGGCTGCGTGCCGAGGCGGCCGAGCTGGGCCTGGAGGGCGGGGGGCCGCGGACGTGGCGCGCGGCGCTGCTGGCGCGGCTGGACGAGGGCCGGCCGGCGGGGAAGCCCTCCGCGGAGGCAATCAACCTGCTGACCTCGCACTCGGCCAAGGGCCTGGAATGGCCGGTCGTGATCGTGCTCGGGCTCTGGCGTCAGATCGGCAAGAAGCCTGAGCGGGGAATGTGCCTGGTCGCGGGGCCGGGGGCCGGCGGGCCGCCGCAGGTCTACTTTGACGGTGCCAGTCTTCCGGCGGAGACGCGGGAGGCGCGGGAGCGAGAGCGGATTCGTGATCTGGTGCGCCTGCTCTACGTGACGCTGACGCGACCCCGGCGTGTGCTGATCGCGCCCTGGGTTGAAGGCTTTGGCGGGCGGAGTGGCCGCGGGGAATCCTTTGCCGGACTATGGTCGGCGCCGCTGGCGGACTGGCCGGCGCTGCCGGATGGACCGTTGCCGGTCGCGCTGCCCGTGGTGCCGCAGGCCGACGTCCCGCCGGTCGTGGCCGCCGAGGTTGAACCGACACGGATCGTGGGCCGTGGCGTCCTCGTACGGCGTATCCTGCCCCATCAATTGCAGCATGAGGTGGCCGATGGCGTGCGGGCAGCGCGGCATGAAGCCGAGCCCGAGGCGTTCCCGCTGGTGCGGGCGGAGGATGCCATCGACTACGGCCTTTGGTGGCATGAGACGCTGGAGTTCCTGCCGTGGTCGGCGTCGCCGGACGAATTGGCGGTGTATGCGGAACGGGCGTTCGCGGCGGCGGAGGTGGCCGGTTTTCGCGTGCGGGCGGAGGAGGAGTGGCAGCGGCTGCTGGATTCCGGTCCCTGGACGGAACTCGCTGATCCCCGCTGGACGCGCCGGGCGGAACTGGCGGTCCTCGCGCCATGGAAGGGGGACGGCTGGATCGATGGGGTGATCGACCTGGTGCTGCATGACCCAAAGGCGAACGAAGTCTGGGTGGTGGATTGGAAAACCAACCGGCGACGCCCGGGCGAGGAGAACCGCGGCCTGCTCGGGCGCCTGGCGGAGACCTACTCAGCCCAGTTGAACGCCTATGGCCGCGCCCTGACCGGTTTTTTTCCGGGGGCTCGGGTCCGATGCCTGGTTTACAGCAGCGCAGCCGGGGAATGGAACGAGGTTGGGCAAACCGGCTAAATTCGCGCTTTACAGGCCTCGGCCAAGGTCGCAGGTTGTCCGGCTCTAATCTTTTCCACCCTCCCTTTCACACCATGGGCAATCTCAAGAAGAAGCGCCGTCTGAAGATGAACAAGCACAAGCGCCGCAAGCGCTTGAAGTCGAATCGTCACAAGAAGCGCACCTGGCAGAAGTAAGCACTGGCCCAGCCATTCGCTTACTGCAAAGCGATTTCCAACCCGTCGTGTCGAACGCGACGGGTTTTTGTTTTGGTCAAGCGGGAGAAATCCGAGGTCACACTTTCACCGTTAACCTCTGGTAAATGCCTTAAATGGATAAGGTAACGGGGTTTTTTGCTTGGGTTGGCCCCTGAGCCGGACGCATGCACCATGGCCTTCGGCGGCATCGGCGGCCTGATCGAGACCACCTCCCGGGGCGGCCAGACGAAGGTTCTCGGGCTCGCACTCTGCTGATCTGCATCACGGTCAGGGCGGTCAATGCCGAGGGTGCGCCGATCGGGGAGATCTTCGATCCCCGCGCGGCGCGCGCGATGGGCCTGACCCGCGACGAACGGCCTGGCCACCGGGATGGCAGCGATCCCTTCGCCCCGGCGCACCTGGCCGCGAGCCGCAAGAAGTAAGTCCGGCGGCCTCGCTACCTTTCCGCCGGATGCACGGGACCGAGAGAAACGAGGCGGGCTTGGGTTCGGCAGAATCCCCGCTAATTCCACGGTTATGAGTTGGCCATTTGCGGGGAGCATCCTACGGTGGCGTCATCCATGGCTGCCACGACCGAACTTCCCCGGGCTCTCCGCCCGGCCCCGGATTTCGCGACGGTGTTTTCGCTGCTCAAGCCCCACATGGCTGCGCTTGACGTGTTCCTGCGCAGCCAGATCGAGGCGTTTGAGCCGGAGATTCGCGGGATGGCGGACTATTGTATCGACACATCGGGGAAGCGGATCCGGCCGGCCTTAGTCTTCTTAAGCGGCTGGCGCAGCGACGGATCCATTCAACCCGAATTGGTGCGGGTCGCCGCGGTCGTCGAGTTCGTCCATCTCGCGACGCTGGTCCACGACGATATCATGGACGATGCAGCGCTGCGTCGCGGTCGGCGGACGGCCGCCCGCGAATACGGCCCGGAGGCGGCCGTGCTCCTGGGCGATGCGCTGTTTGCCCATGCCCTGCACCTTGCCGCCCAGTTTCCCACCACCGAGGTTTGCCAGGCCGTCTCTAGCTCGACGCGCAAGGTCTGCGCCGGCGAGATCATCCAGACGCTGCGCCGCGGCACCACGGCCATCTCGCGCGCCGACTATGACCGGGTGATCGATCTCAAGACCGCGGAGCTCTTTCGCTTGTCCTGCCAGCTCGGCAGCCACCTCGCCGGGTTCCCTCCGGCCTTTTCGGAGGCGGCCACCCGCTTTGGTCGTCACCTTGGGATGGCTTACCAGATTTACGACGACCTCGCCGATTTTTTTGGCGAGGAAAAGCGCATCGGAAAAACCCTCGGCACCGACTTGGTCAGCGGCAAGCTGACCCTGCCCCTGATCGAGCTGATGGAGCGTCTTTCGGCGGTCGAACAGGCCGCTCTCACCGACGAGATTCTGGGCCAGCGCCCGCCCGACCTGGCCCGGCGGCTCGGTCAGATGGCGGAAACCGGGGTCTTCGACACGGTGGCCGAAGCCGTCGAGACCGAACTCAAGGCGGCCGAGCAAGCCCTCGTGCCCTTTGTCGGGGAGGCGCCCGTCCCCCTGCTGCTTCGCCTCTGCGAGGCTCTGCGGGCTCAGGTCGGTGGCTTGCAGGTGGGCCGGACCGGCTGATCACCGCCGAATCCGTCGGTTTGCCGTTGCGCCGGTTCGTTCCTGTCCCCAAGGTCGTGTCGTGATGCAGGCCGCCCCCAAAGCCCTCGATAAGCCGCTGGTGGCTTCGCCCGAGCGGCAGCAGGAAGCGGATTCCGATGGGGTGCTCGTCAAACGAGTCCAGGCGGGGGAAGTGGCGGCATTCGACACCCTGATCCGCAAGTACCGGGAGCGTGTGTTTGGAGTCATCTACAACATGACTTCGAATCGTGAGGACGCCGCGGACCTGACCCAGGACGCCTTCATCAAGGCTTTCCAGTCGATCAATCGCTTTCAGGGCCAGTCGTCGTTCTTTACCTGGCTCTACCGGATCGCGGTCAATTCAACGCTCACGCATCTCCGCAAGAGCCGACTGAGGAGCTTCTTCAGCTTCGAGAAGATCAATGAGGAGGACAAATCCGCGGAAGTGATTGATAAACTCACGGATAAAGCGGGGGTTGAGCGGGAGGTTCTGATCAAGGAGCTCCAGGAAAAATTGAACGAAGCGATGCAGAAGTTGTCTACCAAGCATCGTACCGTGGTGACTTTATTCGAAATTGACGGGCTTAGCCATGAGGAGATTGCCGATGTGGTCGGCTGCTCCGTGGGGACCGTTCGTTCCCGCCTCCATTACGCCAAACAATTGCTTCAGTCCGAGTTGGAGCCTTATCTGCGCCCATGAACGAATCCCCCGAGTCGCGTTCCTCCTCCCCCAAAGTCAGCTTGGAAGAACTGCTTCGTCTGAAGCAGGCGGAGCGGCCGTCGGCAGAATTCTGGATGCAGTTTGAGCAGGAATTCCGGACCAAACAGCTGGCGGCGGCGGTGGAGAAGCGCCGGTGGTGGGACGCGATCCCCCGGGCCTTTGCCCGGCTCCCGCGCTTGCAGATCCCCTTGGGCGCCACCGCGATTCTGGCCGTGACCTTCCTCACGGTACGCGAGTATCGCCAGCCCGAGATCCAGCCTGGAGTCATCCCGTCCGCGCCGCCCATGGTAGCCGCCACGATGGCCGACTCATCCGCCGTGGTCGACGAAGCCGAGTTCAGCGTGGACTCGCCAGCGAACTCCGTGGGATTTCCAGTGGAGTCGGCTCCGGCCCTCGCTTCCATTCCCGGTGCCGACAGGGAAACCGGCTCGACCGGGTGGGACCTGAATGAACTGATGGAACAGCGGGCCCGCTCCTCCGAATTGAGCCCTTCGGCGCGCTCGATCGCAGCCAACCTGGCGGCCGCGGCCGAGTTGGAACCCGAACTGGCCCGGTTCATCGACGGCCAGTCCTCCTCCCTCCGCCTCGCTTCCGCCCGTGAGCCGCTGGCTGACGTGGCCAGTCCGCGCGATGTTCGTCGCGACCGTCTTTTCGCCTACCTGGGAGCGCCCGCCAACACCGCCGAGTCCGATGAGGAGATCACGGTTGTCCGCGAGCGCATCGCCAGCCGCCTGAGCGAGGCCCAGCTCTACGATCAGGTCCGCCGCATCGGCGGAGGCGCCGATCGTCTGACCCTGAAGTTCTAGGAGGTCCTGTCTGGGCTCCTTGCTGACCCGCCTCGGCGGGGTTTTGCTTTTTTCGGAGGTCGGCGCATCCTGCCGGGATGCGAATGGAACGTGATTCAATGGGCGAGATGACCGTGCCGGACGAAGCGTTGTACGGAGCGTCCACCCAGCGGGCTGTGCTCAACTTTCCCATCAGCGGCCACCGGCTGCCGCCGGCGTTCCTGCGCGAGTTGGGCCGGGTCAAGGCCGCCTGCGCCGCCGCCAACGCCGCGCTTGGCCTGCTGCCCGCGGAGAAAGCCCGCTTGATTGTCGAGGCGGCCGGGGAGATCGCCGCCGGGCTCCACCGGGAACACTTCCCCATCGACGTCTTCCAGACCGGCTCCGGGACCTCGACCAACATGAACGTCAACGAGGTCATCGCGAACCGGGTCAGCCAGCTGGCGGGCGAGCCGATCGGCTCGCGCCGGCCCGTGCACCCGAACGACGACGTCAATCTCGGCCAGTCCTCCAATGACATCATTCCCACTGCGCTGCACGTCAGTGTCGCGGTGGAAATGAAGGAGCGGCTGCGGCCGGCGCTGGTGCATCTCGCGTCCGCGCTCAACACCAAGGCGGAGGCCTTTGCCACGATCGTGAAGATCGGGCGGACGCATCTGATGGATGCGACGCCGCTCACGCTGGGTCAGGAGTTCTCCGGCTACGCCATGCAGGTCACCAAGGCGGTCGAGCGCACCGATCGGGCGGTGGCCACGCTCGGCGAGCTGGCGGTCGGGGGGACCGCGGTGGGCACGGGGCTCAATTGCCATCCCGCCTTCGCCGCCGCGGTCTGCGCGCGGCTGTCGGCCGAGACCGGCATCCCCTTCCGCGAGGCCCGCAACCACTTTGAGGCGCAGGCGGGGCGGGACGATCTTGTCGAGGTGGCAGGTCAGCTCATGGCCATCGGCGCCGGCCTGACCAAGATCGCCAATGACCTCCGCCTGCTGGGCTCGGGCCCTCGCAGTGGGCTGGGAGAGATCCGGCTGCCGGCGACCCAGCCGGGTTCATCCATCATGCCGGGCAAGGTCAATCCGGTGATGAGCGAGATGCTCATCCAGGTCTGCCTGTACACCCAGGGCCTTGCGCAGACGGTTGCCCTGAGCGGACGGGACGGGCAGTTCGAGCTCAACGTGACGCTGCCGCTGATGGCGCACGCCATGCACGAGGCGGTGCATTGCTTGGCGAATGGCACCCGCGTCTTTGCCGACGCCTGCGTGGCGGGAATCGAGGCCGACGAGGCCCGCTGCCGTGAGCTGATGGAACGGTCGCTCATGCTGGTCACGGCCCTCAATCCATTTATTGGATACGATCAGTCCGCCGCCGTGGCCAAAGAGGCCCTGGCCACCGGCCGCACCCTGCGGGAGGTCGTGCTGGCCCGGGGCCTGATGGACGCGGCCGCGCTCGATCAAGCGCTGGAGCCGCGGGCGATGACGAAGCCCGGCGCAAGCGTACCGGGCGCGGGTGGCGGCTGAAGGCGATCATCAATCCTCCCCGCGGATAAACCGGATGGCACGGATTCGAACCGTTGAGATCCCGGCGCTCGTGCGGGAATTTTCTCCGTGCTGATCCGCGTCATCCGCGGAAAGGCTTTATCTTTCACGACGAGCACGGGGCTGGATCCGAGCATGCTTATCCCTAGAGTTGAGTCCCATGGCGATTCATCAGGAGACGCTGACCCTCCGCACGCGCGGTCGTGGGCTGCAGGGGTTCACGGACGACCTAGCCCGGGTGCTGCGGACCAGCGAGCTGACCCGCGGGGTCATGGTGACGATTAGGGGATAGAGGGCCTTTCGTTTGCTGTAGCCTCGCTGAGGCCGGTCCATACAGAGGGCAAAGCGCTCCACCTTCGGCCACCTACCGCCTCCTACTTCCGCTTCGCCCGCCCGATCAGGCCGAGGTGCGTGTGCTTGAAGCCCTCGGGGAGCTTGAGGCCGTAGCCCAGCGCGCGATCGAAGGCGATATGCGCGCAGTGGATCAGGCCCGTGGCGAACACGGTCCAGTTCTCGGTCACCAGGCCAACCACCAGCACGCCAACGGCCAGCGCGTAGGTGTGGGCCAGGTTATGGACCCACGCGCCGATCCGCGGGCCCGCCAGATAGGCCAGCATCGAGAGATCGGGAATCAGGAAGCAAAAGAGGAACCACCGCCAAGGCAGGGCAAAGTACTGGTAGGCGAGCAGCGTGGCGACAAAGACGACCACGCCCTCAAGGCGGAGCCAGAGGCTGGCGGGAGCTTGCATGCTGTCACCGTGGTGGGCGGGACGGTGGAGACAAGCCCGCGGGGCGCGCGGCGGCGAATCGGCCGCGGGTGCCCGATTTCTGCTTTGCCTCGGGCGCGGTTGACCTGAATCTAGGCCCATGCCGGCCGAGCCTGTTCGCTATTACAACCGCAAGACCTGCACCGTCGAGACGGAGCAAATCTATGGAGAGGGCTGGCTGCGCTTTGCCTACGAGAACCCGGTCGGCCGCTTTTTCACCGCGGCCCTCGTGCGGCGGGCGCTCCTCTCGCAGTTCTATGGCTGGCAGATGAACCGGCCTTACAGCGCCCATCGCGTGCTGCCCTTCATCGTCAAGTACGACCTCGACACCGATGAGTTCGCGAAGTCGCCCTTCGATTTCAAGAACTTCAATGACTTCTTCTCGCGGGCGCTGAAAAAAAGCGCGCGCCCGGTGACGCCGGGCTATGACATCGCGACCTTTCCGGCAGACGGCCGGCACCTGTGTATTCAGGACATCAATGCGGTCGACGGATTTTATGTGAAGGGGGCCAAGTTCACCCTCGAGGAACTCCTCGGCAGCTTTGAACTCGCCCAACAGTATGACGGGGGAACGATGATCATCTCGCGGCTGTGTCCGGTCGACTATCACCGCTTCCATTTCGCGGCCTCCGGCATCCCGAGCGAGCCCCGGCTGATCAAGGGCTCGCTCTACTCAGTCAATCCGATCGCGCTGCGGCGCAATGTGCGCTACCTCGTCGAAAACAAGCGGTACGTGACGGAGATCACGTCCTCGGGTTTCGGCAAGCTGGTGCAGATCGAGATCGGGGCGACGATGGTGGGCAGCGTGGTTTACACCTATGTCCCGGACCGGCGGGTGGAAAAGGGCGAGGAAAAGGGGCTCTTCAAGTTTGGCGGCTCCTGTGTGATCACCCTCTTCCGCCGGGGTTCGATCAAGCTCGACGACGACTTGGTGGCGCAGACGCGCCTCGGCCTGGAGACCTACGCGCGCATGGGCGAGCGCATGGGCTGTGTGTTTGGCTGAGCGGGCGGGCGGTCGCGGAAATTCCTGTCCATGCGCACGCTGAGATCGCCGGGTGGGCTGCTCGCCCTGCTGCTCGCGGGGATCGTCTCCCTCCCGGCGGCGGACGCCGGAGCGGCCTCGTCCCCGCCGCCCGCGGCCGTCGTGCCCGGGGCCGAGTGGACGCGGGCCGAAGACGTGGCGCGGCACGGCCTGAACGCTGCGCGGCTGGCCGCGCTGACTCCGTTTTTGCAGAGTCTCGATACCACCGCGATGATGGTCGTGGTGGATGGGCGTGTCGTGTTCGATTACGGCGATCTGGCCCGGGTGAGTTACCTGGCCTCGGGCCGGAAGAGCATCCTGTCACTGCTGTACGGGAACGCGGTCGCCTCCGGAGCGGTGCGGTTGAACCAGACGCTCGCCGAGCTTGGCTTCGACGACCTGCAGGGCCTCACGCCAGCCGAACGCGAGGCCACGGTGGAGGATTTGCTGACGTCTCGCTCCGGGATCTACCATCCGGCGAGCAATGGCGGCGACGCCACGGCCTCCGCCCCTCCGCGCGGCTCGCAGCGGCCCGGCCAGTACTACCTGTACAACAACTGGGACTTCAACGCGGCCGGGACCCTTTATGAGCAGGCCACGGGGCGGGAGATCTACGCGGCGTTGGAGGAGGACCTCGTCATCCCCCTGGGTATGCAGGACTACGATCCGGCCCGGCAGAAGAAGTCCGGCAACGCGGAGCGCTCGCGCCATCTGGCCTACCCGATTGAACTTTCCACGCGGGACATGGCGCGCATTGGCCAGCTGGTCCTGCGGAAGGGGGAGTGGGCGGGGCGGCAGCTGGTTCCGCGGGACTGGATTGAGCGGACAACGGCGGTGGTGACACCGCCGGAGGTGATCCAGCCTGCGTCCTGGCGCGGCATGGCCGAAGGCGGCCTTTGGGGCTACGGCATCCTCTGGTGGGTCTGGGCGGACCGGGGGCTCGACGGTCCGTTCCGGGGCGCGCACACGGCGTGGGGTGTCTCGGGCCAGTATATCACGATCCTGCCCGAGCTGCGCATGGTGGTGGCGCACAAGACGGTGCCGGGGCGCACGCCGGAAGGCCGGACGCGCGGCGTGTCGGTGATGCAGTACCAGGCGATCCTCATGCACCTGGTCGCGGCGCACGAGCGCGGGGCGGTGGAAACCCGGCGCTGACCGGAATCGCTGCCCGGACACCGGCAAAGACCGACTCGCGCCCCACCTACGGTTGCGATCAACCCGCGAATGTGGCGCGGAGGCTGAGGCTGAGGGCGTCCTGCTTGGCCTGCAGGCCCTTGTACAGGGCAGAGTGCTTCTTGTCGGGCTCGCAGCGCGTGGAGGGATTCACGGCGACGCAGCGGGCAGCGAGGGTGGGCAGGCTGGCGTTGTCCCCACGCTCGCGGGCATCGCACCAAGCGGCCTGCAACGCGCCGCCGAGGGCGGCACCCTCATCCTCCGCCATGGCGACGACGGGCACGCCGAAGACGTCGGCGGCGAGCTGGCGCCAGGCGGCCGAGCGGGCACCGCCGCCGGTGAGACGGATTTCCTTGGGCTTCATCCCCAGCGTGGACAGGCGGCGCAGCCCGTAGTTGAGGCCGAGCGTGACGCCCTCCATCGCCGCGCGCGCGAGGTGCGCGGGGGTGAGGGTGGTTTCGTTGAGGCCGTAGAGCACGCCGGTACCGCGGGGCACGTGGGGCGTGCGTTCGCCGTTGAAATAGGGCACGAGCAGCAGCCCGTCGGCGCCAGCCGGGGCGCGGGTGACGGCGGCGTCAAAGGCGGCGTGGTCGAGTTGGAAGAGCTGGCGGATGCTTTCCGTCACCCGCGTGACATTCATCGTGCAAAGGAGGGGGAGCCAGCCGCCGGTGGAGGAGCAGAACGCGGCGATCTCGCCGGCCGGATCGACGACCGGCTGGCGGCTGAAGGCGTAGATGGTGCCGCTGGTGCCGAGGCTGGCGGTGACGACCCCCGGCGAGACATTGCCGGTCCCGATCGCGCCCATCATGTTGTCGCCGCCGCCCATGCTGACGATGACTTCGGCGGAAAGGCCGTAAGCGCGGGCGAGGGCGGGGCGGAGAGTGCCCGCGGATTCCTGGGGGCCGCGGAGCGGCGGTAGCCAGTCGGCGAGACGGCGGTCGATGGCGTTGATCGCGGCGGGGGACCACTTGCGGCGGCGGACATCGAGCAGGGCGGTGCCGGAGGCGTCGCCGTGTTCCATCACCGCGTTGCCGGTGAGGTAGAGATTGAGATAATCATGCGGCAGCAGGACGCGGCGGAGTCGCTGGTAGTTCGCGGGCTCGTGGCGCTTGAGCCAGAGAATCTTGGGCGCGGTGTAGCCCGGGAGGAAGGGCAGGCCGGTCGCGCGCAGGACGGCCTTGGGGCCGCCGAGTTTTTTGGTCAGGAGCTCGCATTCCTTTTCCGTGCTCGTGTCGCACCAGAGCTTCGCCGGGCGGATGACCCGATCCTGGTCATCGAGTGGGACGAAACCATGCTGCTGGCCGGAGACGCCGATGCCGCGGACCTGTGAACGATCGATCTTGGCGCAGACCTCGGCGATGACGGCGTCGAGGGCGGCGGTCCAGCCCTGCGGATCCTGTTCCATGTGGCCGGTCGGGAGGCCGGCGATCAGCGCATGGGGCGCGCGGGCCTGAGCGAGGATCTTTCCGGATTCGAGATCGAGCGCGACTGCCTTGGTGCTCTGCGTTCCGCTGTCGATGCCGAGATAGATGCTCATGGGGTGCGGAAGCAGCCAAACGCCGGTCCGGGATACAGGCAACAGGCGAAACGCGCACTTGCCTCGCCGGCCGGTGCCGGGTCAGTTTGCGGGCCAGTCAACCCGCGCCCGGGTGGTGGAATTGGCAGACACAAGGGTCTTAGAAGCCCTCGCCGCAAGGCATGCAGGTTCGAGTCCTGTCCCGGGCACCAGTTTTCCTGTGCTGATTACCCTCGGCGGCCGCGATCGGCGTTCACGGCGCGAGCC
>CAMAXB010000032.1 GCA_945862035.1 Opitutus sp. GAS368 | reverse complement strand
CTCATGTTCGAAGCAGCGGTAGCCGTCCCGCCGCTCGTAGGAGACGGCTTCGATCGCGTAGTGAATGTTCCTGTCGCGGTCGCCGAAGATCGGCTTGTTCGTGCGGATCTCATGGATCCGTAACCAGAGCGAACCCGCCCCGGGCGTGGGCACGAGCCGTTGCCTGTGGCCTCCGGGATCGTTCGAGGTGAAGTCCATCGCAGGGTGCGGCCCATCCAGGTGCGGGGTGCCTCGACGGCGGACAAGGTGCCCGCGGCGAGGCTGAAGATGAGGGCGAGGCAAAAAAAGAGAGACATGAAAGAGAGCCGGAAGCCTGCCGCGACCCGACCTGCAGGGCACGGCGGGAAAGGGAACTTACCCTTCGCAGAATGGTCATCGGGATTGAAATTCAAGCGAGGACAGTTTCATTCCTCTCTATGACCACACGTTCCCTTTTCCCTCTCCTGGCTCTGGTCCTGAGCGTCGGGGCCCTGTCTCCTGGCCTGCAGGCCGCGGCGCGGGAGTCCGCCCCCAAGCTGATTTCCACGACGGGGGCCGGGGCCCGCTGGAAGGATGTGGCGGAAATGAAGCGCATGGCCCAGGCGGGTGATGCGGAGGCCTGTTTGGAAATGGGTATCCTCGAGGAAAACGGGGGCGAGCAGCCGCCCGACTATATTGAGGCCCGCATCTGGTATGAGCGGGCCGCTGCGAAGGGCATGGCCGAGGCCGACTTCCGTCTGGGGAAGCTGGTGAGCGAGGGTTTGGGTGGATCGGAAAACCAGGAGGTGGCCTTCCAGCACTATATGAAGGCGGCGCAGGTGGGCATCGCGCTCGCGCAGTATAATGTGGGTGCGATGCTCGCGAGTGGGCGGGGCACGCGCCGAGACTATGTGGAAGGGCTCGCCTGGCTGATCGTGGCGACGCGCGACGCTGCGGTGGATCCCGAGGGGGAGAGGCAGCTGCGCGGCCACCTGGCACGTCGTCCCGGGGATATCACGGCGGCGGAGAAGCGCGCGGAGCGACTCATCGCGATGCTGGCGGATCGCAAGGCAAAGGCGGACGGGGAAACCGCCCAGCCGGCGCGGCGCTGAAATCGCTGCAGACCGGGTGCACTCCCTCTGCTGCGTAGCAGGGATCGCTCATCCGTCCCATGGGCGCGGCAACGGAAACGACCTGCTGAGGATCACGCGCGAAACTGGAGTTCGCTGAGCCGACGGTACAGGCCGCCCTCGCGGGCGCTGAGTTCGTCGTGCGTGCCGAGCTCGACCACGCGGCCGCCGTCGATCACGGCGATGCGGTCCGCCTCGCGAATCGTGGCCAGGCGGTGGGCGACAATGAAGGTGGTGCGATCCTTCATCAGGCGGTTGAGCGCTTCCTGCACCAGATGCTCGCTTTCGCTATCGAGGGAGCTGGTGGCCTCGTCGAGGATGAGGATCGCCGGGTTCTTGAGTAAGGCACGGGCGATGGCGACGCGCTGGCGCTGGCCGCCCGAGAGCTTGATCCCGCGATCGCCCACGACGGTGCCATAGCCCTCAGGAAAACCGGTGATGAAGTCGTCGGCATTGGCGAGCTTGGCCGCGGCCTTGATCTCCTCCGGGCTCGCTCCGGGCCGGCCGTAGCCGATGTTCTCGCCGATGGTTCCGCCGAAGAGCAGCACGTCCTGGGGCACGATCGCGAGCTGGCTGCGGAGCCGGGGCAGAGGGTAGTCCCGCGCATCCCGCCCATCAATTCGGAGCGTACCTGAGTCGGGGTCGTAGAAGCGAAGCAGCAGCGCGGTGAGGGTCGACTTGCCGGCGCCGCTGGGCCCGACGAGCGCGATTTTCTCGCCGGGAGCGGCATGCAGGGAGACGCCGTTGAGCACCGTGACATTGACCCGCGAGGGGTAGCGAAACACGATGTCGCGAAACTCCACGTCGCCGCGGAAGCGCGGGCCGCCCCCGCCCCCGGTCTCGTCCTCCGTGGTCTCGCGCAGGAGCTCACGCACGCGCTGGGTCGATCCGATCGTTTTCTGGAACTGGCTGAAGATCTCGGCCGCCTGGCCCATCGCGCCGGCCACAAACGTGGTGTAGAGGACAAAGCGGGTGAGCTCGCCGGCGGTGATCTCGCCCAGCTGCAGGAGGCGGGCGCCGCTCCACAGGACCACGACGATGCCGCCAAACAGGGAAGCGATCACGAGGGAGGTGAAGCCTGCGCGCCAGCGCGCGGTGCGCAGGGCGAGGCTGAGCACCGACTCGTTGACCCGCTGATAGCGCCCCTGTTCATAGCCCTCGTTGGCGAAGGCCTTTACGCTTGCGATCCCCTGGAGCGTTTCCTCGACGATGGTGCCGGTTTCGGCGAGGCGATCCTGGGTTTCCCGGGCCAGCACGCGCATCTTCCGGCCAAAGTACACGGCCGCGGCGATCAGGATCGGGAGCGTGCTCAGCATGATGAGCGTCAGACGTCCGGATGTGAGGGCAATCAGTACCGTGCCGCCGACCAGCAGGAAGGCCTGCCGGATCATCTGGGGCAGGGAGAAAATCAGGGCACCTTCGATCTGCCCGATATCGGCGGAGATACGACTCGTGAGTTCGCCCACGCGCCGTTGGGAAAAGAAGACCATCGGCAGGCGGATCAGCCGGGCATAGGTGTCGCGGCGGAGGTCGATCAGCGCCCGCTGCCCCACGCGATTAAAGGCGAGCGAGCTGAGGAAGGCGGCGGCGGCCTGAAGCGTGACCGTCCCGGCCAGAACCCAGGCGACCTGGTCGAGCGACGCGGCGCCGAGGCCCGGCAGGGAAACGCCGCCCGCGGTGAGGGCGGCGTCGATCAGGGCGCCGGCGAGGAAGGGAAAGCAGAGCCCGGCGGCATTGCCGACGGTCAGGGCCGCGAGCCCGCCGAAAAATCCGCGCCGGTAGGGCAGGACGTAGGCGAACAGGCCGGCCGCTTCGCGCAGCGTTTCGCGATTGAGCTTGGCCTTGGGGAGCCGGTCGATGGCGGCGCTCTGGGGACTGGGAGAACGGCGGGACACCGGGGGATAATCCGTCAACTCGCGAGCGAACACAAGCGGTGCGACTGCCGTTCGGCCGATCGCTCCGCCGGAAACGGCCGCGTGGCCCGGCGCGTTATCCCAGCCAGCGGGCGAGTCCGCGCTGCAACTCCGGGAGGCGGATGGGTTTTGGGAGGAAGTCGCCCATTCCGGCCTCGAGGCAGGCGGCGCGGTTGCCCTCCATCGCGTCAGCGGTGAGGGCCACGATGGGCAGCGGGCGTCCATTCAGGCGCTGGCGGCTGCGGCGGGTTACCTCTAGGCCATCGATGCCGGGCAGGTGGAGATCCAGGAGAACGAGGTCCCCTGATTACGCCACAGCGCGATGCCGAGAGAGCGGGCGAAGGCAGCGTGGATGGGAGCGAGGGAGCGGGCGCCGCCGGCGGTCATGCCGGCGCTGATGAACACCACCAGAACTCGTGGCAGTGACTCGGCCACGCTCAAGAAGATCCAGCCGGAGGCGCGCCAGCCGCAGCCGGAGGCAATGACTCCGGCCATGAACAACCGGCGCCAGAGCACGAGATCGGAGTCGGCGCGCGGTGCCCGGAAGAACGCGGCATTGAGCCCGACGCGCAGCGCCGAAACGGTCAGCGTCACGGCGAGCCAGATCAGCCCCGTGCGCGGAGAGAGGTAGGGCCACAGGTCTGCAACGAGGACAACTGCAGGACGACGTTGGAGAAAGGTCCTAATCCCGCGGAGCGGGGAAGCAGACGGGGGAGCTCTTCCTCGAATCGGCAGAGATGACCTGATCGTTCCCCGGCGCTTATCTCAAAGGATTGGCGGGGACAGGACTGATCGGAGTTTAAGCCTCCGTGGGGTGAAAGCCCGGCAAGCGAGTTACGCCGGGGGCCTTATCCGAGAGATCGTAACGGTCGCCGGCAGAGGATCGGCCGCCCTGGCCGGACGACATCTAAACGCGGCTGCGCTGCTGTCGGCGGTGCTTCACCGCATGGTCGGCCCGCTGGTCGAGCCAGCGAATGATGCCGAAGCGGGGACGCGGACTGACAAATTCCTCTGGCTTGGTGGTCTGGCCATGCCGGTAGAGCGTCTCGGGGTCGACATAGGTGCCGAGCACCCAGTCAACCACGGGCAGACCGAAGACGCCCGAGATGGCCTCGTTGCAGCGAATGTCGGCGTGATGCCGGAGGTGGAAGGCGTAGGCCTTGCGCCAGAAGGAGCCGAAGCGCGGATGCTCGATAAGACGATCCCAGGTAGCTTGCGGCCAGTGTTCGACTGCGTGGATCAGCTCATAAAGGCACATCGACCAGGTGACGGCCAAGAAGCCGCCCAGCATCACGGGGGCGGACGGGAGCAGAATCTGGGCGGGAATCAGGAAGATGCTGGCGAAGGCGGAGAACCCGATGAGCGAATACCAAGGAAAGTAAGAGGCCTCGAACTGCTTTTCCTCCACGATCGGGTAGTGATTCTCCACGAGGTAGGGCACCTCACCGTCACCCTTGCGTGACTTCTGGAAACCGACGCGGGTCAGCGCGTGGTGGAGGGTGTGCTGCTTGTAAAAGTGGCTGAGAAACGGAACCAAGGGAGCGTGCAGGACGTAGCGATGAAAAAAGAACTCGCCGATGCCGGCCGCCGCATGGACGACGAGGAAGACCGCGAACAGCGCGAGGCCACTGGCCTGGAGTTGGGCCTGCCAGACGGTGGGCGTGAGCCAAGCCATGGCGCCGCAAAGAACGGCGAGGCTGACGGCCACCGTCACCATGAAGAGCGGGGCGGAGAACTTGGGGTCGTGCTTGTCCCCGTGGCTGTGACTATGGTCGGACATAAAGGGATCGAAATGATGTTCTTGAAGGGAGGGTCCGCAACCGAAAGGGCGCGATTAACGATAAGGTGTCACAATCTTGGGGGATTTTGGAAAATCCGAGGACAAAATAAGTTAAATTGCCCCGCGAAGGCCGGGTTGCCGCGGCCGGGGCGGGCGAGGTTCGGGGCACGGCCGCCAAGCGCTTACGCGATGCCCAGCCACTCGCGCAGCACTTGGGCATCCCGCCGAAAGGCCTCGACGATGCCGGCCCGCTGTTCGAAGGGAACCGGGTAGAGGACGCCGGCAGAGTTGCGAAAATACTCGATGTGGATGCAGATCGGGAGAGGGCCCCCGTGCGCGGCGACAACCTGATCGACGATCGCTTTCTTGACCCGACCCTGACCGAGCGGAACATCGACGATCCGGGTGTCGTCCCAGCGGAAGTCCTTCACGCAGAGCGCGACCGTGCGGGGGGCGAGGAGCCTGACTGCGGTGGGCCAGGCGAGCCCCTGTTCGACGGTGATGTGGCGAACGTCGAACGCGACGCCGAAGTGCTGCGGGTCGACCCCGTCGAGAATCAGGTCGAGATCCCAGGCGACCGCCCCGGCGTGATGCGCCCCGGAATGGATTTGGTAGACCGCCTGAATGCCGATCTCCTTGTTGGCCGCTGCAAAGTCCTTGGCCATCGCATTAAAGTCAGCGATCTGTGCCTTGAGCGGGCGGCTGCCTTCATAGCGGAAGCCACGGTGCCGGTACGAGGGAATCCCAAGTTGCTTGGCGACGCGGACCGCCTTTTCCCAGTGGGGTTCGTCCGGGCGCACCGTGTCGAGGGCGACCCACAGGATCTTGCGCTGCTTCCGGGCGAGGGCCTCGACCATGGCGGGCAGCTCGTCCGGCGCCTTTTCGGGTGTGATGTGGCCGTTCCGCCGGAGGGTCAGCTCCAGGTCGAGTCCGATCTCGTCGAGCGTCTGCGCCATCTGCTCGGGCGTGTATTTTAAGGGACCGCCCTCGCCTCCGTCGAAAAACCATTTTTCGAGCAGGCCGATTTCGAAATGGGTGGCGGGCGCGGGTTTGGCCGCGGGGGCGCCCGCGGCGGACAGGTCGCGGGGGGTGAGGCAGGCCGCGGCGGCGGCGAGGCCGGCGCGGGTGAGAAAGGTGCGGCGATCGACAGGAGTGGCGACGGTGGGATGGGTCATGGGGTAGTTTGGGTTGGGGGAAGGATGGGCAGGCTAGCGGAGGCGGCCGAGTTCCTCGTCGAAACCCTGAGCTTCGATCCGGCGCACGAGCGGGTAATAGAACGCGGGAGTTTTGCAGGGCCGCTGCCGGGGAATGTGTTCCTTGCGGGCGAGGGCCAGCAAGTCCGAACGTCGGCGCACGAGGTCGGCATTCAGATCAAGATACGTCGCGGAATTCCAAGGGGAGCCCTGACGGACATCGCGATTACGGGCGAGCGCGGAGGTCACCAAGGCCGCGCCCGTGCCGCCCAGTCCGAGAAAGTAGAGGATGGCGGGATCGAAGAGCCGGCCCTCGCCTTCGTCGCGCGCAGCGAGGTGGGCCGCGATCACCGTGAGGCCCCAGACAAGCCCCAGCGAGGTGAGGTAGCGCGCGGGTGAGAACCAGGGGTTGTGCTGCAGCTTCGCGTTGGGAATGCAGCGCCCGAACAGAGCGGCCACCTCGTTGTGCGGGTACTCGTGGCCGTCAATCTTCAGCGGCGCATTGGTGCGCCGGGACCGGCGCAGGATCTCATGCGTCCGAAAAAAACCGGCGGGTCCCACCAGGAGACCGTGGCGGTCGTCCTGTTCGATCCCGAAGTAGGTGACGGTCCCGCGGCCTAGAATGGCCTGCACCAGCGGATTCTGCGCTGCCTCCTGTTCGAAATAGTTCCGCTTGTGGGTCGCAACCTCTTTCACCTGCTCCGTCGTGAGTGGCGGGGCGCAGTGGTTGTCCACCGAGCGGCACAGCGTGTAAAGGGTGTCCATGGCGCAGGGCAGGCGGTTCCGGGGGGAAGGATGAACCCGATCCCGTCCGGCGCAAGCGCGCATCCCGTGGGGCCGACTCGATCTTGTTCACTCCCGTGGTTCCGTGCCCGCGTTAACTGAACTGCGCGCGGAGGAACGGGAGGACGGGCGCGATTCGATCGATCACTTCGTGCCGACCAGCGACGGCAGGAGTGCCTCGAGTTCCTTGAGCGGATGCTCAATTGAGTGGATGGCCTCGGCCCAGAATTCGGGCTGGGTGATGTCGCGGCCCAGCGTTTCGCGCACCGCATCCTCGCAGGTGGCGCTGCCGGTCCGGCGGAGGAAGGCCTCGTACCGGGGCAGGAAGTCCGTGCCCTCCCGACGGAACTGGGCGAAAAGGGCGTGACTGAGCAGATAACCGAAGGTGTAGGGGTAGTTGTAGAAGGAGAGCCCCGAGATGTAGAAATGGAGCTTGGACGCCCAGAAATAGGGATCCTCGCCGCCGACCTCGAGTGCGTCGCCGTAGACCTTGCGCTGGGCCTCGGTCATGAGGCTTCGGAGCCGGCTGACGGAAACCTCGCCGGCCGTACGCTCCTCGTAGAACGCGCGCTCGAACTCGTAGCGCGCCGTGATGTCGAGCAGGTAGCTCGGCGCGCGGCCGACCTCGCAGTTGAGGAGAAAGGCCCGCTGGGCCGGCGCGAGGCCGGGCTCGCGGAGCAGGCCGTGGATCAGGAGCATCTCGCCGAAGTTTGACGCCGTCTCGGCCAGCGTCATCGGGTAGTTGGTCGCGAGCGGGCGGGTGGTCCGCAGCACGTGGGAGTGGAAGGCGTGGCCGACCTCATGTGCCAGCGTGACCACGTCGTTCATGGTGTCATTGTAGGTCTGATACACGCGCTGTTCCCGCGTCAGCTCGGATCCGGTGCAGAACGCGCCGGGGCGCTTGTTCGGGCGTTTTTCGGATTCGACCCAGCGCTGCACAAGCATGTCCTCAAAGTAGTCACCCATCGCGGGGTAGTGCTCGGCAAACGAGCGGGCCACGAGGCCGCACGCCTGCTCCCAATCGACGGGCGGCGGCGAGGGCAGGCGCATGGGCGCCTCCTGGTCGTACCACGCCACGCCCTCGGTCCCCTGCAGGCGTCCCATCAGCCGCAGCACCCGCCGCGGCAGGGCGGCGTGGGTGTGGATGGCGGTGAAGAGCGCGTCGATTGTGCGCCGCGACACGGCGGCATCGAAGAGTGAACCCTCGAGAAAATGGCCGACCCCGCGCCGACGGTTCAAGGTGTGGCGGGTGCCGGCGATGCCGTTGAGGGCGGCGGCGAGCGTATCCTCTTGGGCGGCCCAGACCCGGTTGCCGCCGGTGAAGGCGGCCTGCCGCACCGCGCGGTCCGGGTTGGCCATGAGCGAGCGCCGCTGACTCATCGGGAGCGATTCGCGGCGGCCGTCGGGCCAGTTCATCTCGAAGGTCATCTTGCCGGTCAGCGTGTCGTACAGCCGGCTCCAGGCGTGCAGTCCGTCAATGTTCAGATCCGCAGCGAGGGTCTCCTCCGCGGTGGACATGCGCAGACCGGCCTCGTGCCGCAGGCGCCGGATGAAGAATTCCGCGCCGGCCAGACCGGGGGCCTGCTCAAGCCGGGCCAGGAGGGCGTCGGGCGCGTGGTTCACCGCGCGGAGCAGTTCACCGCGTAGTTTCTCCAACTCCGCGCTGACGGAGGCGAGCGCCGCCTCCTCGGCCCGGTAGGCCTCGGCGGCGGCATCAGCAGCGGCGAGGCACCCGACATACGAGGACAGATGCCCGAGGCGCGTGGCGAGATCCTCGAAGGCGGAGATCTCGTCGCGCCACGCGGTCAGGGTCAATTCGGACAACGGGTCGAGCAGCGACGCGTGCTTGAGGCGGCGGGCGACATCCTGGCGCAGGGCGGTCTTGAAGGCCGGGAACTCCGGTCCGTCGAAGCGCGGAAAGTATCCGCTCAGATCCCACGTGCGGGCGACGTTGAGGGGGGAGGACATGACGGGACGGTAGCCGTCGGGACGATCGCGGCAACCCCGGATCCCGGTGGGACTGGCCTGCGTTGGGCTTGGATTCCGCGGAAAAGCGAGGCAGCGTGGCGGTGCATGACCGTCCTCCCGCCGCTGACGCAGATCCCGCCCGATGTCGTTGCCGTAGCCGACTATGAGCCGCTGGCGCGGGAGCGCATGAGCCCCGCGGCCTGGGCGTATTTCAGTGGTGGCGTGGGCGACGAACTCACCCTGCAGGCCAACTCGGCCGCCTACGCGCGACGCCTGCTCCACCCGCGTGTGCTGGCCGACCTCCGGGGCGGACACACCCGCGTGACGCTGTTGGGCCGTACCTTCGAGCATCCGATCCTGCTGGCGCCGGTCGCTTACCAGAAGATGGCGCATCCGGAAGGAGAGCGGGCCACGATGCTCGGTGCGTCGGCGATGAAGGCGGGCATGATCGTGAGCACGCAGTCGACCGTGCTGCTGGAGGATCTTGCGCGCGAGGCTCAGGCTCCCCTCTGGTTTCAACTCTACGTGCAGCGCGATCGCGCCCTCACCCAATCGCTCGTCGCGCGGGCCGAGGCCGCCGGATTCGAGGCCATCGTGGTCACCGTTGATGCGCCCGTGCTCGGCCCCCGGAATCGGGAGCAGCGTTCCGGTTTCCGCCTCATGCCGGGAGTCGAGGCGGTCAATCTGCGCGGCCAACCCGCCGCGGCGACCCGGCACCTCGCCGCCGGTGCCAGTGTGTTCACCAGCGGCCTGCTGGAGGTGGCCCCCACTTGGACCGACATTGCGTGGCTGCGCTCGATCACCCGTCTGCCGGTCTTGCTGAAGGGCATCATGTCGGCCGAAGACGCGGCGCGTGCGGTGCAGGAGGGGGTGGCGGGCATCGTGGTTTCCAATCATGGCGGGCGGACACTCGACACCCTGCCGGCGACGCTGGATGTCCTGCCGCGAATCGCGGCGCAGGTGGCGGGCCGTGTGCCGATCCTCTTTGACGGCGGCATCCGCCGGGGAACGGATATCCTCAAGGCACTCGCGCTGGGCGCGAGCGCCGTGCTGGTGGGGCGTCCCTATCTCTACGGTCTGGCGGCGGCCGGCGCGCCCGGCGTGGCGCACGTGATCAACATTCTGCGCACGGAGCTGGAGTTTGCGATGGTGCTGACCGGCCGGGCAACGGTTGCGGAGATCGATGCCGGCGTGATCAGCTCGGAGTGACCGGGGGCGGAGCCGCGACGGCCAGGTGAGTGGCGCGGACCTCGGCGAGGCGGGTCTCGGCGGCGGTCAGGGCTTGAGCGATCGCGAGCAGGCGATCGGCGCCGGGCGTGCCCGGCGTGATCATCCCGGCCTGGTTCAGGCGGGCGCGGGTCTGGCTGATGGCCTCGGTGGCGACGCGATGGAAATCCCCGACGGCGGCAAAGGCGCCCGGCGTGGTCTCCGGATCGAGATTCTCGAGGATGAACTCCGCGACGAACTGGGGTTGGTGGCGGGTGTAGAGCCGGGAGCCAAACAGGAACAGGCGCACTCCGAGCGGACGAAACCCGGTCAGGCCCTTTTGTTCCCAGTGTCGGATGAGCGCGAGCCCGTCGTCGACGGCGTCGCTCGCCTCGGCGGTGAGCTCGGTGACATCATTCAACGGATCCGGGGTGACGAGCAGCTGGCCCAGGGCATCGCATTGCACGCGCCGGGCCTTGAGGCCGATGTCGGCGAAGATGGGCTCGGACTGCTCTCCGCTGGCGACGAGGGCGAGGGCCTCCTTGGCGGCGCGGCGGGCCTCGCTGATGCGGTGGGGCTCATTGAGCCCCAGCAGGACATTGGCCTTGTTCATCCAGGCGCCGGCGAGGTTGATGCGGAACCAGGGACTGGCGTCGAGCGGAAGCGTGCGGAGGATCTCGATCGAGGTGGCGTAGGCATCGACCGCGGCGGCGACGGAAGCGGGGGTGCCGCCGCGATGCAGCGCGCGGCCGCGATTGAGCCAAGCGGCGCCGAGGCTGTTGGCGAAGGCGGGATCGGTCCCGAGGGGAAGCAAATTCAGGAGGTGGATCGCGCGTTCGTAGGCCTGATCGGCATCGGCCAGCGCGCGGGGGCTCTCCTGCCGTTGGAGAACATTGCCGCGATTCATCCAGGCAACGCCGAGATCGCGACAGACGCCCGCGGGCGGCGGACCAGGCCAGGCCGCGAGGATGCCGATCGCCTCGTCGTAACCGCGGACGGCCTCGGCCAGCGCGCCCGCAGATTCGTGGGCATGGCCGCGGGCGAGCGCGGCGTGAGCGGCCTCGAGGCGGGCAATCTGGTCAGGAGGGAGCGCGGTCATGGAGCCCCGCAGTCACCGGGACCGGGTCGCGGGCGTCAAGCGCGCCTCTGGCGTACTTGGATTTGAGATTTCAGATTTGAGATTTCAGATCCGATTCTGGGTTGATACCGATTCGTGGGGTGATGAGACGAATGCGACGGAGGGACGGGGCGTTGGAATCGTTTGTGCTCGGCGGCCTCCGGTAGCCTCCTCGTGCGCCCCGCTTTTTTCGACCGGAACCGCCGTGCGACGGCCGCAGAAGCGGCGCCCGGGCTCTCTCGTTCAATCCCCGAGGGGCTTGCGGGTAATCTGCCGGCGGACGCGCTCGCCCACGAAATCCAGCAGGGAAACGAGAAGGAGGATCATGAGCAGGACTGTCGCGAAGCGGTCCCACTGGTAGTACTCCTGGTAAGTGTGCAACTGGAGGCCGATTCCGCCGGCTCCGACGAAGCCGATGATGGCGGCGGAGCGGATATTGTACTCGAGCATCCAGAGCGCGTAGCTCCAGACGAGCGGGCGGACATTGGGCCAGAGTCCGTACTGGAACGATTGGATCCGGCTTGCGCCGGACGCGCGCAAGGCGCGCTCGGTCGTGAGGTCGACGGACTCGAAGGCGTCGCTGAAGAATTTTCCGAGATAACCCATGCTGTAGAACGTCAGGGCGATGACCCCGGCCAGCGGATTGGCACCGACGATTGCCACCGCGATGAGGGCCCACACGAGGCTGGGGATGGTGCGGATCGCGTTCATCATCAGGCGGACCACGAGGACCAGGCCGCGCGGCGCGAGGGTGCGGGCGCCGGCCGCGGCGAGCGGGAGCGAGAGGACGATCGAGAACAGGGTCGCCATCGTCGCGATCTGGACGGTCTCGCCGATGGCTGCGAGGGCGTCGTCAACCACGGACAGATCCGGAGGAAAGAACCGGCCGATGAACCGGGTAAGGTTTCCCCAGGTGTCGAGCGAGCGGCCCGATCCGCCGAGAACGCCGAGCGAAGCGAGGGCGAGGATGATGAAGCCGACCAGCGAGAGGGTGGACGCGTTGATCCGCGCCTGCCACGGCAGTTCGCGCAGCGGGGGCGGCTGGGGCGCGCCGTGGCGGGGCGTTTTTGGGGTGGGCTCACTCATGGGGAACGGGGCGGACGGTCCGCACGCGCCAGCCTTCGGGGTCCTGCGGATTGAGGCTGAGTGAGTAATCGGCGAAGCGCTCGACGAGCGTCGGATCGTGAAGCACGCAGATCACCGTGCATCCGCGTTCGTCCGCCTGTTGGCGCAGCAGGCCGAGAACCCGGCCTGCGAGGTAGCCATCGAGTTGGGAGACGGGCTCGTCCGCGAGCAGGATGTCCGGTTCCTGAAAAAGGGCGCGCAGCAGCGCGGTACGCTGCTGCTCGCCGCCAGAGACCTCGCCGGCGCGGCGGTGCGCGTAGGATTCGAGGCCCAAGTCGTGCAACAGGCGCCACGCCTCTTCGCGCTCGGCCCGGGGGAAACCGAGGAAGGTCTTCCACCAAGGGTGGCGGGCCAGCCGGCCGCAGAGCACGTTGTCGATAATCGTGCTGTTCAGGCTCAGCGCGAAGTGCTGAAAGACCATGCCGATCCGCTTTTGGTAGTCGCGGGGCAGGTGGCGCTGGCGTTCGCGGCACTCATAGCTCAAATCGCCTTCATCGGGCAACAGATGGCCCGCGAGGCAGGAGAGCAGGCTCGACTTGCCGGCGCCAGAACTGCCGACGACCGCCACCACCTTCCCGCGTGGTACCCGCCACGTCAGATTCCGGAACAGCCAGCGGTCATTGCGCTGGAGTCCGACGCGGTTGAGGGACAGGTGGGATGAAGGTGCGTTGGGGGGCACGTCCGGAGTTACTTGGCGCCGCTCACAAATTCAATGGCGGAAGCAAGTCCGCTGAGATGGCGGTCGGTGTCGACGGTGATCAGCCTGGACGTGAAGAGCTGGTCGCGCAGCGCGTGGTGTTCCGGCTGGTTCAGGGTTTCAAGCGCGGTGCGCAGGGTGCTGCGCTCCCCGGCGGAGATGCTCGCGCGGACGGCGATCACATGGGTCGGGACCGGACCCTGCGAGGCGATCATGCGGAGCCGGCCGCGCTGCTCGAGACTGAGGTGCTTGTCCTCGTCGAGCACGTAGTAGCTGACGGCCGCGGCCTCGACTTGGCCGCTCAGCACGCGCTCGATGGCGGAGACATAGCCGCTGCCGTAAATGACTTGGTTGAGGCCGAAGAACTGCTCGGGATCGGCGGTCGTGAGGAGCCCCTTCTGGCGGAGATCCCACATCGGGACCACGAAGCCCGATGTGCTGGTGCGGCTGGCGAAGGCGATCGGTTTGCCGCGCAGGTCCTCGATGCGCTGGTAGGGCTTTTCCTTCAGCGCAACCCAGTAGCTGGTGTAGTGGGGCAGCCCGTTGATCTCGCCTGCGAGCAGCAGATCGGCCGCGCCGACCTTGCGCGCGTTGACCATGTCCGTGGCACTGAGGTACCCGAGGTCAATGGTGCCATTGGCCATGCCCTCGATGATGACGGCGGAAGTGAGGGGGATGATGATGTCCACCGGACGTCCGAGACGCTGCGTCAGGAAATCGGCCAGCGTACGGCGCTCCTGGGCCATCAGCTCGGGATTCTTGTCGGGCTTGAGTGCAATCACGAGGCGCGGCTGCAGCCGGTCCGCGGCGGCCGCGAAGACGGCGAGCAGGGCGAAGAGCAGGGACGGGGTGATCAGCCGTCGATTGATGGCGGGGAGGGAGGAGAGCATTGGGCGGCGTGTGTGGGTCAAACAGCTTAGGAGCGGACCGCGGGACCGGTGCTGAACGTGGGGTGCGCACCTGCCCGGGGGCCGCCACGGCTGCGCGGGTCGCCCAGCGGACGAAGGAGGAGGGAACGGCGAAAATTCGACTGCGGCATCACGGCGGTGTCAGGAAGTGAAGCTCCGACCTGTTCACTGGCAAGATAAATGCGATGGAGTCTCAATAGCAATTATTGTTGAGACCGTGTATCGTGGTCAGGTTGTTCTCCGGCTAAAGCACCCGGGGTGCGGGAGGGAGGGCGCGGGTCGTTCGGTTTGACGGCGGCATTGACCCTCGGGTGGGGCTGGCGTTAAACCCGGCAGATGGTTGAGAGCCTCATGGTCAACTTGGGGGAGAGGAGCTACCCGATTCACTTCGGTGCGGACTTGTCCGGCCGGATCGTGGGTGACCGGCAAACGGTCCTGGCGGCCGGCCGGAAGTTTGCCGTGGTGACGGACCGCCATCTGTTGGAGCGTCAGGGGCCGGTGATGGCCTCGCTGGGGGGCGGTTGTCCGCAGCTGGCGTTGGCGCCCGGGGAGGAAACGAAATCGCTCGGAGCGCTGGGTCGGGCGCTCGATTTTTTGGCGGAGCAGCGTCTTGACCGGACGTCGGTCCTGCTGGCGGTCGGTGGCGGCGTAATCGGCGATCTAGCCGGATTTGCAGCGGCCAGCTACCTGCGTGGAATCGACTTCTGGCAGGTGCCGACGACCCTGTTGGCCATGGTGGACAGCTCGGTGGGTGGGAAGACCGGCGTGAATCTCCAGGCCGGCAAGAATCTGGTCGGGGCCTTTCACCAGCCGCGCGCCGTTTACGTGTCGACGGGTTTGCTCGCGACCCTGCCGGCGCGTGAGTTTGCAGCCGGTATGGCGGAGGTGGTCAAGTATGGCCTGCTCGGGGATGCTGCTCTGTTGGCCCGGCTGGAGACTTCGCCGTTGACGGCCGCGTGCCCGGACCTTGCGGCGGTCGTGCGGCGCTGCTGCGCGCTCAAGGCCCGCATCGTGGAGGCGGATGAGCGCGAAACTGCGGCGGAGGGAGGTCGCGCGCTCCTGAATCTCGGGCACACCTTTGGTCATGCGATCGAACAGGTGACCGGTTACGGAGCCTATCTGCACGGTGAGGCCGTTGCAATCGGGCTGGCGGCGGCGGCGCGGCTGTCGCTCAAGCTGGGCCTGATCGACTCGGCGGCCGTTGCCCGCACCGACCGGGTGCTGGCGGCCCACGGCCTGCCGGTGCGCCTGCGCGCGCCGCTGCCGTTGGCGGGGCTGATGGCGGCGACCGCCCGCGACAAGAAAGTCCGGGCCGGCGCCCTGCGCTTCGTCGTGCTGCGGGGCCTTGGCGACGCCGCGACCCAGGGCGGCATTGACCCGGCCCTCGCCGAGGCCTGCTTCCGCGAAGTGGGCGCCGAGTGAATTTTCGAATTCTGATTTTCGAATTTTGATTTAACCTTCGGCTCTGCGTCGTCCGGGCGGCCGTCTCCGATCGGCAATCGAAAATCGAGAATCTGAAATCGAAAATAACCCACCATGTCCGCCATCGATGAAGGCATTGTCCGCGAGTACTTCGAGCAAAACGGATTTCTTGTCCGCCAGGTGCGGAAGTACCAGGTGACGGCGCGGCGGAAGAGCGGCGACGAGGAGATCGATCTGATCGTCTACAATCCGTCGTGGGAGCGGGGATCGCGCCGGCCTGATTTCCTGCTGTTCTCAAACGAACTTCCCCTGATCCAGCGGGCCGTTATCTCGGTCAAGGGCTGGCACACCAATGTGTTCTCGCCCGGCATCCTGAAGAGCAGTCCGGAGATTTTTCGCTTCCTCGAACAGAATGTTCTCAAGGAGGCGACCCGGCTCTTTCCGGTGCCCGGTCCCGCCGGCGAGGAAAGCGACCTGACCAAGATTCTGGTGCTGCCAAGTCTGCCCACCGCCGAGCCTTTCCGCTCCCAAAGCGTGGCCGTGTTGAAGGAGCGGGGCGTCGATGCGATCATCTCGTTCCGCGCGATGCTGCAGGACCTCATCGACCGGACCGAAATCAACCAGAACTATACCAAGAGCGACACGCTGCAGGTCATCCGCCTGTTGAAGAACTACGACCTGCTCAACGATTCCCAGCTGGATCTGCCAGGCACCCGGCCGCGCCCGGCGCGCCCATGACGAGCGTGCAGCCCGGATGACGGAATCAGGATGAAGAACCAAGCAAGGTACTCGACGGATATCATTCGTCCTTCGGATTTCGTCCTTCGGGTTTCCACCGGCGGCGTTTTCCATTGGACATTGGCCATTGGACATCGGTCATTCTCCTCATGATCCACCCCCATGCCCTCGTTGAGGAAGGTGCGCAGCTCGGCGCGGCGTGCGAGATCATGGCGGGCGCAGTGGTCACGCGGCACTGCCGGCTCGGTGACCGGGTCGTGGTCCACCCGTATGCGGTGGTCGGCGGAGACCCGCAGTACCTGAAGTTCGACCGGGCCACGCCGACCGCGGTCGAGATCGGGTCGGGTACGGTGATTCGCGAGCACGTGACGATCAATCGCTCCATCCACGTCGGTCAGACCACGGTGGTTGGGGCCCGCTGCTTCCTGATGGCGAACGCCCATGTCGGCCACGATTGCCTGGTGGCGGATGAGGTGGTGCTGGCGAACAACGTCATGCTGGCCGGTCACGTGGCGGTGGGTCCGGGGACATTTGTTGGTGGCGGGGCCGGGATCCACCAGTACTGCCGGATCGGCGAAGGGGTCATGGTCGCTGGCTTGGCCCGGGTGACGCTGGATGTGCCGCCGTTTACGCTGGTCGCCGAGCGGGATGAGATTGTGGGTTTTAACCTCGTGGGGATGCGGCGTCGGGGCTTCGCGCGGGAGACCATCCGCGAACTGAAGGAGGCCTTTCGCGCGGTCTACTCCACGCCGGGCAACATCCGCACGGTGGCGGCCGGTCTGCTCGCCACGGCGGTCTCGGCGGAGGCCCGGCGCTTTCTGGAGTTTTTCACGCAGGGCAAGCGCGGGGCCGCGCGGCCTGCACGGAGTGCGCCGGCGGAGGTTGATCCGTCATGAGCCTGCGACCCCTGGTGTTCACCTGCGGTGACCCGGCCGGCG
>CAMAXB010000031.1 GCA_945862035.1 Opitutus sp. GAS368 | reverse complement strand
CGCTGCACGGGCCAGCAGTCGAGTGGGCGATGAGCGCGCTGGAGATCGGCGTCACCGCCAACCAGAACTCGATCCCGCGCGAGCTGGTGTACGACGTCGATGCGATGTTGGCCAACAAGCTCGACACCGTCCCGTTCCCCTTCATCGGCACCAACGTGCCCGAGGGCCACCAGGGCCAGAGTGTCGAGGGCATGAGCCACGGCTGCGTGCTATCGAAGTTGAAGACCGGCTTCCATCGCCGGGGCATTGCCTGGAGCTTCAACGCGGATCACCAGCCGATCGGTGGCAAGTTTGACGTGCGCGAAGACCAACTCGTCACGGGCTGCGTGCTCGCCAGCTACATCACCTTCGATCTGTCACCCGAGCTCGCCCAGACCAAGGTGGCGGACGATGCCGCCGCGTGGGTGGCCGCCAATGTGCCGTCCGCGCTCGTGGAGACGGTCAAGGCCCGAGTGGCCTCGGCTGGACTCACGCTCAACGAAGCCGACTTCGCCAAGCTCCTCGCCTACGTCTGGCCGTCGCTGCAGAAGATGAAGCGCCGCGACGAGAAGTACGCGGCGGCGCGGGCAAAGTTGTTCACGACCGACGCCGGCCGCGCCTACCTGCGCGAGCTTTCGATCGACGAGTTGCCGGGCCTGACGACGCCCGAGACCACCGCGATCATGCTCGCGCTGTGCGAGGCGCTGGGAATGAAGATCCATTTCGTCGCACCCGCGTTCGGCTTCCAGAAGAACATGCCGTATCCCGACAACGCTGCGCTGCGCGTGCTGATCGAGAAGCAGTGGGCCGTCTGCCGCCAGTTCGGCGCCAGCATCGGTTTCCACTCCGGCTCGGGCAAATCGGCGGAAAACTATCAGGTCATGGGTGCCGTCACCGGTGGCCGCCTCGAGATCAAGACCAGCGGGCGGTACACCTACGAGATGGGCAAGGGCCTGTTTGCCTCGAAGAATGCCGCGGACCAGGCGCTGTGGCGCGATTGGTACGCGTTCACGGTCGGTCTGGCCGTGCAAGGCTCCTTCAGCACCGACGCGACGGAGCAGAAGATGGCCCGCAGCTTCGTGGTCGATGCCCTGACGAAGTCGAACAAGGAGACGAATGTATTTGCCGGCATCGACACCTGCCGCCGGGCGATCGAGGCACTCGAGCCGAGTCCCGAGCACATGTTCTGGTTCGAGTATAACTTCCTCTACGTCCTCGCGGCCGGTGGCCGCGCCGACAAGTCGGCCCTCGGCGACCACTCGCCGGCCGGTTACGCCCAGCGCGCGCGGTTCTATGCGGTCAGCGACGAGGGCCGCCTGAACTACGCGAAGAACGTGGCCGCCTACATCCTGTTCCTCGCGGAGAACACGGGCCTGGCAACCAAGGAGCGCTGCGCAGCCGCGGCGAAGCTCCTCGCCGGGTACACGAGCATGGACGCCTTTCTCGCGGACATCAGCCACTGATCGATCAATCGATCGGGCCAGGTAAACGGGCGCCCTGCGGGGCGCCCGTTTTGTTTTCCGAGGCGGCGTACGGGCATGAAAAATCCGCGCCCGGGTCGGGGCGCGGATCTCTTCGCGAAGGGCTGCTGGCCGGCGCTTACAGCGCGTGGATCGCGCTCTTGTTGACCGCGAGGCCGGCTTCCTTGATGGCCTCGCTCATCGTGGGATGGGCGTGGATCGTGCGGCCGAGGTCCTCGGCGCTGCCGCCGTATTCCATGTGCGTCACGACTTCGCTGATCAGCTCGCCCGCGTTGCGGCCGAGGATCTGGGCGCCGAGGATCTTGTCCGTCGTCGCATCCGCGATGATCTTCACGTAGCCGTCGGTCGCGTCCGCCGCGATCGCGCGGCCATTGGCGGCGAAGTTGAACTTACCCACCTTGACCGCGATGCCCTTGGCCTTCGCGGCGTCCTCGCCGAGGCCCACGCTGGCAACCTCCGGGTCGGTGTAGACGATACCGGGCACGAGATCCCAATTCACATGGCCCGCCTTGCCAGCGATCCATTCGGCGACGGCTGCTCCGTCCTCCTCGGCCTTGTGGGCGAGCATCGGACCCGCGACCACGTCACCAATAGCCCAGATGCCGGGGACGTTGGTGCGGAGATGGCCGTCGACCTTCACGCGCTTCTTCTCGTCAAGCTCGACGCCGGCCTTTTCGAGACCAAGGCCATCCGTGTAGGGACGGCGCCCCACCGCGACGAGGACCTTGTCCGCGGGGAACGCGAGAACCTTGCCCTCGCGCTCGGCGGTGAGCACGCCCTTGGCGAAGCCCGTAACCTTGGCGCCGGTTTCAATCTTGAGGCCTTGCTTCTGCAGAATGCGGGTGAACGCCCGGACGATGTCGTCGTCGTAGGTCGCGGCGATCTTGGGGAGAAACTCCACCACGGTCACATCGGCACCGAGACGGCCCCAGACGGAACCCAGTTCCAGGCCGATGGCGCCGCCGCCGACGACCACCAGCTTCTTTGGGACCTCGGGGAAGGAAATGGCGTGGTCGCTGGAGACGACGGTCGTCCCGTCAAACTTCATGAACGGCAGCTCGACCGGCGCGGAGCCGGTGGCGATGACGATGTTCTTCGCGGTGGCAGCGACGGTCTCCTGCTCGCCCTTGACCTCAACGGTGTCCTTGCCGGTGAACGTGGCGCTGCCGGTCAGGACGGTGACCTTGCGAGCCTTGGCCAGCAGGGCCAGGCCGCCGACATTCTTGGCCACGACCTCGTCCTTGCGCTTGATCATTGCCGGCACGTCGATTTCGACGGAGCCGATCTTGATGCCATGCGCGGCAGCGTGGCCCTGGGCGAAGGCGAAGTGTTCGGAGGAGTGCAGGAGCGCCTTGCTCGGGATGCAGCCGACGTTGAGGCAGGTGCCGCCAAGGGTCGGGCGTTTTTCAACGAGCGCGACCTTGAGGCCAAGCTGGGCCGCGCGAAACGCGCAGACATACCCGCCGGGGCCGCCGCCGATGATGATGAGATCGAAAGACTGGGAGGACATGAGGAGGAAAAGTAGCGAGTAGCGGGTGGTGAGTAGCGAGTAGACGGATCGGAAGACGGTCGAGGATGAGGAGCGGGAGCGCGAACCGAGGTTTGGATGCTCGCTACTCGCTACCCACTACTCGCTACTTCAGCATCAGGCTCCGATCAGGAGCCGGGCGGGATCCTCGATCGCCTGCTTGACCTTGACGAGGAAGGTGACGGCTTCCTTGCCGTCGACGAGACGGTGGTCGTAGCTGAGGGCGAGGTACATCATCGGCCGGATGACGACCTGGCCGTTGACCGCGACCGGACGCTCGTTGATCGCGTGGAGTCCGAGGATGGCGCTCTGCGGGGCGTTGATGATCGGAGTCGAGAGCATCGAGCCGAAGATGCCGCCGTTGGTGATGGTGAAGCAGCCGCCCTCGAAGTCGGGCAGGCCGAGCTTGCCGTCGCGGGCGCGCTTGGCGACTTCGCCAATGGCCTTCTCAATGCCGGCCATGTCGAGCTGGTCGCAGTTGCGCACGACTGGGACTACGAGGCCCTTCTCGGTCGAGACAGCCATGCTGATGTCGAAGTAGTGATTCTGGATGATCTCTTCGCCCTCGAGCTGGGCGTTGACGGCAGGCACCTCGCGGAGGGCGTGGACCACGGCCTTGGTGAAGAAGGACATGAAGCCGAGCTTCACGCCGTTCTTCTTCACGAAGTCATCCTGGTACTTGGCGCGGAGGGCCATGACGGCGGACATGTCGACCTCGTTGAAGGTCGTGAGCATGGCGGCCTCGTGCTGGGCGGCGACCAAGCGCTTGGCGATGGTCTGGCGGAGCTTGGTCATCTTGACGCGCGAGCGGCGACCGGCGGCCGGTGGCGTGACGACCGGGGCGGAGGCGGGGACCGCGGCGGTGGGGGCGGACGCGACGGCGGCAGCGACGACGGGAGCGGAGGCGGCGGCGAGCATGTCACCCTTGGTGACACGACCGGCCTTGCCCGAACCCTCGACCTTGGCCGGATCGACGCCGGTTTCGGCGGCGAGGCGGCGGACGGCGGGAGATTGGGGATTTTCGATTTTCGATTTTGGATTTTCGATTGTCGGAGCGGCGGCGGCAGTCGCTGCGGGAGCGGGGGGAGTCGCCGACGCTGCGCCGACGGCGGTGTCGATGGAGGCGACGACCTGGCCGATCTTCACCTCGGTGCCGGGAGCGACCTGAAGGCTGATCTTGCCCGCGGCCTCCGCGGTGCCTTCAGACGTGATCTTGTCGGTCTCAAGTTCGAAGAGCGGCTGGTCCTTCTTGACGATGTCGCCGTCCTTGACGTGCCACTTGGCGAGCACGCCGGAGCTGATGGATTCGCCCATGGGCGGAATCTTGATGTCGATGGAGGCCATGATGATTGGAGTAGCGAGTAGCGGGTAGTGAGGAGCGAGGAGATGAGAAGGCAGCGAAGAGACGGTATTGTGAGTGGCTCGTGATGCTCGCTACTCGCTACCCGCTACTCGCTACCTTTGAAAAATCAGAGCGTGAAGGCGTCCTGCAGGAAGGCGGCGAGTTCGATCTTGTGGACCGCAAGCGAGCCGACGGCCGGGGAGGCGGAGGCATCGCGGCCGGCGTAGGTCGCCTTGCGGCCGAAGATCTGTTCCAGCTCGGGCGCGAGGTAGGTCCAGGCACCGTTGTTTTGGGATTCCTCCTGGCACCAGATCAGCTTCGCCTTCGGACCGTAGTCCTTGGCGATCTCGCCGAGGCGGTCGCGGTGGAGTGGGTAGAGCTGCTCGATGCGGACAATCGCGGTGTCCGTGATCTTGTTCTTCTCGCGGTAATCGGCGAGGTCGTAGTAGACCTTGCCCGAGCAGAGGATCACGCGGGCGGGCTGCTTCGGGGCGGCTGCGTCATCGATGATTTCTTGGAAGGAACCGGAGGTGAAATCCGTAAGTTTCGACACGGCGGCCGGGTGGCGCAGGAGCGACTTCGGCGACATGACGATAAGCGGCTTGCGGAAGTCGCGCTTCATCTGGCGGCGAAGGGCGTGGAAGTAATTTGCCGGGGTCGTGATGTTCGCGACCTGCAGGTTGTCCTCAGCGCAGAGCTGGAGGAAGCGCTCGAGGCGGGCCGAGGAGTGCTCGGGACCCTGGCCTTCATAGCCATGGGGGAGGAGGAGGACGATGCCGCTGAGGCGCTGCCACTTGGACTCGGAGCTGGCGATGAACTGGTCGATCACCACCTGGGCACCGTTGGCAAAGTCGCCGAACTGGGCCTCCCAGATGCAGAGCATGCGGGGGTAGTCGAGGGAGTAGCCGTAGTCGAAGCCCAGCACCGCGGCCTCCGAGAGGAGCGAATTATAGACGCAGAAGCGTTCCTGCTTTTCGTCGAGATTGAGCAGCGGCACGTACTTTTCGCGCGTATCGAAGTCGTAGAGCACGGCGTGGCGGTGACTGAAGGTGCCGCGCTCGCAGTCTTGGCCGCTGAGACGCACCGGTGAACCCTCGACCAGGAGGGTGCCGAAGGCGAGGGCCTCGCCAAAGCCCCAGTCGACGGGGCCTCCGTTCTTGTGGGCCTCGGCCCGCGCATCGAGGAATCGCTTGATCTTCGGGTTGGCCTTGAAGTTGGGGGGAACCCGGGTGAGACCGCGGACCACCTGTTCGAGCAGCGCCGGGGACGCGCCGGTGGGGACGGGGGCGTGGCTGTAGCCGGGTTGGAAGACGGCGTTGGAGCCCTTGAACTTGGCGGCCGGATCCGCCGACTTTTTCTTGGCCTCCTTGGCCTTGGCCTTTTCAAAGGCGGCCTCCATCGCGGCGGTGTACTCGGCCTTGATGGCCTCGTCGTCCGCCTGGGTGAGGGTGCCCTCGGCAATGAGGCGGCGGGCGTAGATCGAGGAGATCAGCGGCTGCGCGCCGATCTTCTTGTAGAGGGTCGGCTGCGTGAAGGCCGGCTCGTCACTCTCGTTGTGCCCGTGCTTGCGGTAGCAGTACATGTCGATGACGACATCGCGCTGGTACTTGAGGCGGAACTCAAGGGCGAGGAGCGTGACGTGACAGACCGCCTCGGCGTCGTCACCGTTCACGTGGAAGATGGGGGCCTCGATCATCTTGGCCACGTCGGTGCAGTAGCGGGTCGAGCGGGCATCGCTCGGCAGCGTGGTGAAACCGATCTGGTTGTTGATGACGAAGTGGAGCGTGCCGCCCGTGCGATAGCCGGGGAGCTGGGAGAAGTTGAGGGTCTCGGGCACGACGCCCTGCCCGGCGAACGCGGCGTCACCGTGGATCAGCAGGGGCAGCACGCGGCGGCGCTCGACGTCGCCGCGGATGCGCTGGCGGGCGCGGGCCTTGCCCTCGACGATCGGGTTGACGATCTCGAGATGGGAGGGATTGGCGGCGAGGCGAACCTCGACCGTCTTGCCCGATGCGGTCTTGAGCTCGGCCTCGTAGCCGAGGTGGTATTTCACGTCGCCGTCGCCGGCGACGGTCTCCGGGATATAGTTCTCGGAGAACTGCTCAAAGAGAACATCGAACGACTTGCGAAGAATATTGGTCAGGACACTCAGGCGGCCGCGGTGGGCCATGCCCATGACGATCTCGTCGACGCCGGACTCGGGGCTGGCCTCGATCACGGAGTCCAGGGCCGCGATCATGGTCTCTCCGCCCTCCAGCGAGAAACGCTTTTGGCCGACGTAGCGGGTGTGCAGGAATTTTTCGAAAAGCTCCGCCTTGTGGATGCGGCGAAGAATGCGGGTTTTCTGCTGCTTGGTGAAGGCGCGGCTGTTGCGAGTGGTCTCCATCTTTTCCTGCAGCCAACGACGGATCTCGGTGTCCTGGATGTGGATGCACTCGACGCCGATGCGGCCGCAGTAGGTCGCCTGCAGGTTGGCGATGATGTCGCGCAATTTCATCTGGCCGCCGGTGAGGAAGTGGCCGACATCAAAGGACGTCTCGAGGTCGGCCGCAGAGAGGCCGAACTCGCTCAGGGCCAGTCGCGGCGAGGGCGGCGGTGGATCACTGAGGGGATCGAGGTGCGCTTGGGTGTGGCCCAGCCCGCGGTAGTGGGAGATCAGGCTGTGGACCCGGGATTGCTTCAGGCTATCGATGAGCGAGAGCCCGCCCGCGGGCGCGCCGGCCGGCGATCCGCTGCCGGCATGGCCCAGAGTGAAGCCTTGGAAGAAGGCGCGCCACGTCGGGTCGACGGAGTCGGGATTGTCGAGCCACGCGGTGTAGGCCGCCTCGATGACCTCTGAGTTGGGTCGCGTGGATAGGGTAAGGGAGCTCATGGGTAGAAAAGAAAAGCAAACCGGCGGGACTGGGGTGCAGAACGCGGGCTTGCTCAATATTAAAGCCGATAATAATTAAAAAGGGTTCGAAGAGAATACCTCGCCCGGGTTGGGACTCAAGCGCGTTCAGGCTTCCTTCGACGTGCGAGAATCGGGTTTGAGATTATTTAAACATCTGGTGACAAATAATTAATACCGCTGAACTTTCCCCATGGAGACCGAGATCAAACAATCGCTTATCAGCCTGTTGGATGGGATTAAGCGCGCTGATGGACAGATCATCGCATCCGAGATGGCGCGCTTGGATGAATTTGCCGCGCGGGGGCGGGCGGGTCTCCATCCGCAACTCGTTCATTTCCTAGAACGTCGCAGTTATGCAAAGGCCTTGATCTTCCTGGAGGGGGACACCCCGGTTGCCGGACTTTGCGGCGGGGGTGTCAGTCGGCCTTCCTGATGCCATGAGCGCAGGCAACAAGATCTCAACCGACGGGGGAGGGCGGCTTGGTCACAACCCATTTGCGACACTGGGGGGGCTTCGCCTTCCCCCCGGACCCGCGGCCAACCCCGCAAGCGTGGGGGCTCCGACCGCGGGAACCGGGAACGAACCGGCTGCGGCCAAGAACCGGGGGCGCGTGGATGTACTCCGTTCAACAGCGGGTCGCGGAGGCAAGACGGTCACAGTGGTCACCGGCTTCACGGGGATCGGTTTGCCGGAAAAAGAGCGTCTCGCGAAACAGATGCGTGCCGCCTGTGGCTGCGGCGGTACGGTGAAGGACGGGCAGATCGAGATTCAGGGCGATCAGCGCGAGACCGTTGCCCGGATCCTGCGCGAAGCCGGGTTCCGTCCGGTCATGGCGGGCGGATGAGGGTCAGGCCGATCGAAGGCGGTCGATGGAACGGAGACGACCGATTCCCGTTTCCGCAGCGACCATTCTCCTCGGGAAACCGCTGATACGGCTTACCAGGCGATGCCGTAGGCCTCGCGGCGCTGGTCCGACCCGACGGAACGGGCGTTGGTTCCCGGCTGCACCACGATCATCTGGGCCCCGCCGAACTCGGCGCTGGGCGGCTGCTCGTTGACCGACTGGCCTCGCGCGGTGAGGTCGGCCTTGACCGCGTCGGAAAGCCCCGGCTCCACGCCGAGCTTGCCGGCGCCGAAGACGCGCCAGCGCGGGGCCTCGACCGCCTGCTGAGGCGTGAGGTTGAAGCGCAGTACATTGTTCAGCACCTGCAGGAGCGTCTGGGGCTGGCCGTCGCCGCCCGGCGAACCGAACACGGCGAAGAGGGAGCCGTCGTCGTTGAGGGCCATGGCCGGACAGAGCGTGTGGAAGGGGCGCTTGCCCGGCGCGACGACATTCGGGTGCTTCGGATCGAGCGAGTAGGACGAGCCGCGATTGTGGAGCACGATGCCGGTGCCCGGGACCATGCGGCCGCTGCCAAACGAGGCGAAGAGTGACTGGATCATCGAGACCGCGTTGCCCTCCTGGTCGATGACGGCGAGGTAGATCGTGTCACCCGTGCCATTGCGCGTGCCGTCCCCGGCGGTGGCGGAAGCGATGCGATTGCCCTGGATGCGGGCGGCGAGCTCGCGGGCGTAGGCCTTGGACAGGAGACGATCGAGCGGAACCTGGGCAAACGCGGGATCGGCGATATGCGCGTCGCGATCCGCGTAGGCCAGCTTGGCACCCTCGACGAGCGTGTGCACATAGTCCGCCGAATCGCGACCCATCGCCGTCAGGTCGGCGTTTTCTGCCAGATTGAGCATCTGCAGAAACGTGGCCCCCTGCGTGTTCGGTGGGAAGGCGAGCACGCGCTTGCCGAGATAGGTGGTCTCGATCGGGTCGGTCCAGGTGGAGGTGTGCGCGGCAAGATCCGCGGCGGTGACGAGTCCGCCCTCTTTTTCCATGAAGGCAGCGATCGCCCGTGCGGATTCGCCAGTATAGTAGCCCTTGGCCCCGCCCGCGGCGATGGAGCGCAGCGTCTGTGCGAGATCGCGCTGCACGAGCAGGGCGCCCGGCTGGGGCGTTGCCCCGTTGACAAGGAAGGTTCGGGCCATCTCGGGATCCGCTGAGACCTTCTTGACCGCCTCGCCGATATCGAGCGAAAGGCGGGTGGATACGGGGAAGCCGCGTTCGGCATAGCCGATGGCGGGTTGCAGGGCCTGCGCGAGCGTGGTCGTGCCGAAGCGCGTGAGCGCGTCCTCCCATCCTTGGACCGCGCCGGGGACGGACGATGAGAGGATGCCGCCGCTGGGCACGGCCGGGAGGCCCTGGCCGGCGAAAAACTCGGGGGTGGCTTTGCGGCCCGAGCGGCCGGAACCATTGAGGGCGTAGACCTTGCCGGTCTTGGCCTCGCGATAGAGAATGAAATTGTCGCCGCCCACGCCGTTCATGTGGGGACGGACGACGGCGAGCACGCCGGCCATTGCGATGGCGGCGTCCATGGCATTACCGCCACGGCGCAGGACATCCGCGCCGGTGGCGCTGGCCAGCACATGATCAGAGGTGACGGCGGCCTCCGGGCCCATGAGGTCGGGCCGGAGACTGGGCAGTTGGGCGGGGAGGGATCCGGTGGCAAGCAACATGGCGGCGGTGATCGAGGCCACGGGGCCGAAGAGACGGGATGACATGGTGATTCCGATGAAGGGTGGGTGGTTCCCACGCCCGGGGGTGCTCGGGGGCAGCATCCAACTGGACGCGATGGTCCGGTCAGGCTCGCTCAGATTACGGGCGGATTCCAGCGGAAATCAGCGAAGCCCGCCGCAAGTCGGCGGCATTCACGCCGGCCAATCAGGCGGCCAGGCCGGCGGCAAGCGCGAGTGCGCTCTTGGCCCGGTTCAGAATATAGAGGTGATAGCCCGGGGCTCCGTGTCCGAGCAGGTCGCGGATTTGGGTGAGGGCCCAGTCGATCCCGATGATCTCGACGACGTCGGCATGATCGCCCGCGACCTCGAGGCGGCGGGAAAGCGGGGCTGGCAGGACGCTGCCGCTCAGGGTGGCGATGCGTAGGATTTGCTTGGTCGAAAGCACCGGCATGATGCCCGGCACAATCGGCACGTTAATCCCGTGCGCGCTGCACCTGTCGACGAAACGGTGGTAGACCGCGTTGTCGAAGAAGAGTTGAGTCGTGATGAAGTCGGCGCCCGCGTCGACCTTGCGCTTGAGGGCATCCAGGTCCGTTTCGAGCGAAACCGCTTCGGGATGCTTTTCGGGGTAGCCGCCGACGCCGAGGCAGAAGTCGGGGTGGCGCGCCTTCAGCAGAGTCACCAGTTCGTTGGCGTAGCGCAGGCCATCGGCGGCCACCTCGAAGGTGATCGAGCCCTTCGGCGGATCACCGCGCAGGGTCATGATGTTCCGGAAACCGCCGGCGTGAATGCGGTCCGCCAAGGCATTGAGTTCATCCCGCGAGTGACCCACGCAGGTCAGGTGGGGCATCACGGTGAAGCCGAACTCGTTCTTGAAGATGGCGCTGACCTGGGCAGTGCGCTCGCGGGTGCTGCCGCCGGCGCCATACGTCACTGAAACGAAGTCCCATGGGATTGACTTGAGCGCGGTGGCCGTCTGGCGCAGCGCTTCCACGCCGACGTCGTCCTTGGGCGGATAAAACTCGAGGGAACGCAGCGGTCGGTTGGCAGCGAAAAGGGCGGAGATCGGCCGGTCGGGCGTCATAAACATATCAACGTATTGAGATTTGATGATATGATGTAAAGCGTTAATTCGTCCCGGGTGGCGGCGGTCAGGCCGAGGCGATTGCGGCTTCGCGGTCCTTTTCGGTCTTTAGCCGGAGTTGCCCGCAGGCGGCATCGATGTCGTGCCCCTTTTCCCGGCGGAGCGTGACGGAGACCCGAGAGTTGCGCAGGATATCGGCGAAGCGTTCCTGGCGCGTGTTGCTTGGGCGCTTCCACGGCAGGCCCTCGACCGTATTGTAGGGAATGAGATTCACGTGGGCGTGGAGATCGAGGGCGATGTCGCGCAGCTTCTCGGCCTGAATGAGCGAGTCGTTGACCTCCTCAATCAGGATGAACTCGAGGGTGACCATGCGGCCGTGCTTGTCGGAGAAGGCCTTGACGGCCGGCAGGAGCTTGGCGAGCGGGTAGGCCTTGTTCACCGGCATGATCTGCTCGCGAACCTCGTCGGTGGCCCCGTGCAGCGAAATGGCGAGGCGGATCCCGAGCGGTTCCTCCGCGAGCTGGAGAATCTTCGGTACAAGGCCGCTGGTGGAGAGGGTGATGCGGCGGGCGCCGAAGCCGAGGCCCCAGTCGGCATTGACGATCGTGAGGGCGCGGATGATCGCGTCGTAATTGGCGAGCGGCTCGCCCATGCCCATGACCACGATGTTGTCGAACGAGGCGAGTTCCTGCCGCGCGCGGGGTGTCCGGGCGTCCTCGCGGTAGCAGACCTGCAGCAGCTGGGCGACGATCTCGCCGGCGTTGAGGTTGCGCTTCAGACCGGCCAGCCCCGACGCGCAGAACACGCAGCCCATGGCGCACCCGACCTGGGTCGAGATGCAGATCGTTTTGCGGGAGTGGTCGAGGCCCACGCCTTCTTGGGGCACCCGAATGATGACGGTTTCGATCAGGGAACGGTCGCCGAGTTCGAGCAGCAGCTTGTCGGTGACATCGGTCGATTGCTGGCCCGTGATCAGCGAGACCGGCATCAGATCAAACGTCTCGTCGAGCCAGGTGCGCAGCGGCTTGGACAGGTTGGTCATCTCGTCCCAGGAGCGGGCACGCTTCTTGTAAACCCAGTCGAGAATCTGCTTGGCGCGAAAGGCGGGTTCCTGCCGGCCCGCCAGTCGGGCGGTGAGGGTTTCGAGGGTCTCCCCGGTGAGCGGGGCTTTGGCGGGCGTGAACTTCATGATTGGCGCGGGGAACAGATGGCCACAAAACAGCACAAAAGGACACCAAAAGAAAACCTGCGTGAATCTGCTGCACCGCCATTTGTTCTGGAGCGTCCTTTCGACCTGCGCGGCGGCGGTCGGCCTGTTCGCGTTTGTGCTCATCGTGGGCAACGCGCTCAAGGACCTGCTGGGCTATGCGATTGCGGGCCAGTTGGCGCCCGAGGCCTTCGCCAAGCTCGTGCTGCTCCTGATTCCCTATGTCGGCGCGTATGCGCTGCCGATGGGCGTGCTGACGGGTGTGCTGCTCGTGCTGGGGCGGATGTCGGCGCAGAACGAGATCACGGCCATGCGGGCGGCCGGGCTCGGCCTCAGCTACATCGCGCGGCCGGTCATCCTCCTTGGCCTCGCCGGCGCGGCCCTCGCGATGCTGATCAACTTCCACTACATGCCGCGGGCCCGCACCGCCTACAAGGAGACGCTGGCCGATTCGTTGCGCCAGAATCCGCTCAGCTTCATCGTGCCCAAGACCTTCATCCGCGAATTTCCCGGGGTGGTGCTCTACGTCGGGGAGAAGGATGGCGTCGAGCTGCGCGATTTCTGGCTCTGGCAGCTCGATGATGAGAAGCGGGTGCGCACCTTTGCACGGGCGCAGTCCGGACGGTTCGACTATGACGAGCCGGCCAACACCCTCGTGCTGACGCTCAGCCGCGTCTCGATCGAGACGCGCGACCCCGCCGATCCGGAAAACTTCAGCAAGCCGCCGAGCACCGGGTCCTCGGAGGAAGTGCCCGTCGAGCTCAAGCTGGATGCGATCTTCGGTAAGACGACCCTGCGAAAAAAGCTGAGCTGGATGACCTTTGGCGAGCTGATGGCTGACTTCCGCCGGCTGAACGGGCCGGACGACACCCTGGCGCGACTCCAGGTGTCCTTCGCCCTCCACGAAAAGGCCTCCAGTGCGGCCGCGGTGCTCGCGTTCGCGTTGCTGGCGGTGCCGCTCGGCATCCGGGTCTCGCGCAAGGAGACCTCCGCCAATCTCGGCGTCGCCCTCGCGCTGGTCATGGGCTATTACATGCTGACGGTGATTGTCGGCTGGCTCGACCAGTACCCGACAATCCGGCCGGACCTGCTGCTGTGGACGCCGACCGTGCTCTTTCTCGGGCTTGCGCTCTGGCTGTCAAATCGGATCGGGAAGGCGTAGCCCGCGGCGGCATCCGCCGCAGACTACGCCGTTTTCAGATTTGAAATGTGAAATTTCGGATCCACGGATCGCAGGCCCGCGTCAAGAGACCGCGCGGTTGACTGCGCTGACGACCGCCTTGATCGAGGCGAGCTCGATGTTGGTATCGACGCCCGCCCCGAAGAGCGTGAGACCGCGGGCAGTGCGGATCTGGATGTAGGAGGCGGCCAGCGTGTCGGCGCCCGTGCCGATGGAGTGCTCGGAGTAGCTCAGCAATTCAAATTTGGGCAGGTCGGTCTCGCCCAGCGCACGTACGAAGGCGTCGATCGGTCCGTTGCCGTGGGCGGTGAGCACGCGGGCCTGGCCGTCGATCACCAGCGTGGCCTCGCACTTCACCTTGCGGTCGAGCTCATGGGTCTTGAAGCGTTGCAGCAGCACAGGAACTTGGCGATCGAGGTACTCGGCGCGGAAAACCTCGTGGATCTCGGCGGGCGTGAGCTCGGTGCCCTTGGTGTCTGCGAGGTCGTTCACAATGCGGCCGATCTCCTTGTGCATCAGCTTGGGCAGCTGGTAGCCGAACTCGTTCTCAAGAACATAGGCGACGCCGCCCTTGCCCGACTGGGAGTTGATACGGATGATCGCCTTGTAGCTGCGGCCGATGTCGGCCGGATCGACCGGAATGTAGAGCACATCCCACGGCGCGCCGGGTTTCTGCAGCGCCCACGACTTCTTGATCGCATCCTGATGCGAGCCGCTAAAGGCGGTGAAGACCAGTTCGCCGGCGTACGGATGGCGTGGATGGATCTCCATGCGGGTGCAGCGCTCGTAGACCTCGCGGATGCCGTTGATGTCGGTAAAGTCGAGTTTCGGGTCGATGCCGTGGGTGAGCAGGTTCAGCGCAACGGTGATCAGGTCGAGATTGCCCGTGCGCTCGCCATTGCCAAAGAGTGTGCCCTCGACGCGGTCCGCGCCCGCGAGCAGGGCGAGTTCGGTCGCCGCGACACCGGTGCCCCGGTCATTATGCGTGTGCAGGGAAATGATTGAATGGGCGCGCCGGGTGAGGTGCGTGCACATCCATTCGATCTGGTCGGCATGGACATTCGGCGTGGCGTACTCGACCGTGGCCGGCAGGTTGAGGATGATCTTGTTGGCCGCCGTCGGCTGCCAGACATCCGTGACCGCCTCGCAGATCTCCAGCGCGAAATCCAGTTCGGTGCTGGTGAAGCTTTCCGGGGAGTACTCGAGACGAACCGTGGTGCCGGTGGCGACGAGCGGCTTCATCTTTTCCTTCAGGAACGCGACGCCATGCGTGGCGATGCGGATGATATCGGTCCGGCTGGCATGATTGAACACGTACTCCCGCTGCTTGGGCGAGGTCGAGTTGTAGAGGTGGAAGACCACCCGCCTGGCCCCGGTCAGGGCCTCCAGGGAACGCAGGATCAGGTCCTCGCGGCATTGGCAGAGGATCTGGATCGAGACATCCGCCGGAATGCGGTTCTCGTCGATCAGACGCCGGCAGAAATCGAATTCGATCTGGGACGCCGAGGGGAAACCGACTTCGATCTCCTTGAAGCCAATCTTCACGAGGAGGTCGAAGTATTCGAGCTTCTCCTCAACGCTCATGGGTTGGGCGAGGGCCTGGTTGCCATCGCGGAGATCAACACTGCACCAGAGCGGGGCCTCGGTCAGAGTGCGGCCGGGCCACTGGCGGTTCGTCAGGGGTACGGGGGGGAAGGGGCGGTACTTAGCTGCAATTGCAGAAGACATTGTGAATCAGGTTTTAAGATGCGGTGACGTGACGGCAACCGCCGGTCTGGGCGGTGAATCAACGGGCGGTCAGGCGGACGCACGATCAGCCGCAGCGCGGCTCCCCTGAGGGATCGTGCGCCTAGCTAAGTCGAAGAACCTGAACCAGATTGAGCATCCTGAGGCGGAGAATCCTAGCGGTTTTGTCCGGGGAAAGTCAAGGGGCGGATGGCTGTAACTCCCGGGGGGTTGCAACGTCTTGATCTTCGTGCCCGAGCAGCCTTCCCTCTTTGCATGTCATCTGCCGACCCGGAACCGTTCGACTTGGCCCTGTGCCTCGAACGGGTTCGCGGGCGTGATCAGTTGGCCGCCAAGGCCTTGGTTGAGCACCTTCACCCCATGGTCATTCGGATCGTGCGGGCCCGGCTCCCCCGCCGGGTCGCCGAGGAGGATCTCAGCCAGGAAATCTTCCTCAAGATGTTCACTCGGCTCGACCAGTACCACGGGGCAGTCCCGTTCTCCCATTGGGTCTCCCGGATCGCGGTCACGACGTGCATCGACCATCTCCGCTCCCAGCAGCGGCGCCCGGAGTTCCGCTGGGCGGATCTCTCAGAAACCGAAGCCGATGTCCTCGACGCCGTCCTCACCAGCGACTCGGATCAATTGCCCGGCGATGCCGTCGCCGCGCACGAGCTCGTCCAAAAGCTGCTCGATCAGCTCAAACCGGAGGATCGATTGGTCATCCAACTCCTTGATCTTGAACAGAAAACTATCGCCGAGATCCATGCCATCACCGGTTGGAACTCCTCCCTCATCAAAGTCCGGGCCTTTCGGGCCAGACGGAAATTGCAAAAGCTTTTTGTCGAATTAGAACGCAGGGAACGCTCATGAAATCTGACCACACCGAATGGTTGCGCCTAGTGGCGGCAGCCCGCCGGGCCCCCGCCGACTCCCGCGACGCGGCCGCCCCGCACGGATTCTCCACGCGGGTGGCGGCACTGGCCATGGCCGGAGGAGCCGAGGGCCCCCTGGCGGCGCTGCTCGAGCGGTTATCGCTGCGAGCCGTCGGCGTTGCCGGCCTGCTCGCCGCGGCGAGCGTGGCGGCCAATCTCTCGCCTGTGCTGCAGGCTTTCGAGGACGATGTCCTTGCCGTGCAGGATCCGGTGGTCGAGGTGCTGGCGTTCGACCTTTCGTCCTCACCGTGAACAAACCCTGGAAAGTCGCCCTAGCCTTTGCGGTCGTCTTCCTCGCCGGAGGCGTGACTGGCGGCTTGGTCGCCGTCCGCATGGCGCCGACTTTCGTCCAGCGCAGGGTGTTCACCGAACAATTTGCGACGACGCAGATGCGCATCCTCAATGAGGCGCTGACGCTTTCGCCCGCCCAAGAGGAGAAGATCCGTCCGGTTGTCACGGCCACCGGCGAGGACCTCGTCCGGCTGAGGCGCGACACCTCGGCGACCTTTGATAAGATGCATGCCGGGATCATGAAGGAGCTCAACCCGGAGCAGCAGGCGAAGCACCAGGAATTTCTGGCCCGCATGCGCGACCGCCGCGATCGCGAGCGGTCGCAGCAGCGGGAAGGCGATCGCTCCAAGCCGCACGAGGCCGGCGATCATCCCAAACCGGCCGGCGGGCTTCCGCCGCCCGCCGCCAAGCGGTAAATCCGGGCTGGCTCCATGGCGGGTGCCCCGCTCCTTGAATTTGACTTTGCGGCGTTTATTGGGCGCGACGCTTTCGGGGGTAAGGTCGACCCCACCGACTGGTTTGGGGTCGCGCGTGCTCAGGAATTTCGTGTTGCCCTATCGGCGGATCGCCGCGTGACCCTCGCTCCCGCCGAGGGTGCGGTGGCCTTCGGCGTGCTTTGGATGGTTCCGGCCGAGGCGCTGCCTTGGTTGGATGATCACTTCGGCGTGGCCCAAAGGCGTT
>CAMAXB010000030.1 GCA_945862035.1 Opitutus sp. GAS368 | reverse complement strand
TTCTGACCCATTACGGCAAGGCCGATGAGTCCGATGTCGGAGTACGTCTTTGGCATAGGCGGGGAGGGGGTAGGTAAAAGATCCGTCTGCCCGAAGACCATTCAATTTTCCGACCCGACAGTCCGAATTGCGCGCCCGAGTAGGCCGGTTGCGCGTGGCGCGTGTTGCCGGAACGCGCTGGGTTGAGTTCCGGAGGATCGATCCAACGCGTTGAGGGCAGCGCTTTCCCCCTCGCGTTGCTCAGGACGACCCGCCGGATTGCCGCCCGGTGTCGTTGATCGTGCTCGGGAGGTGCGGCGCGACCGGGGTGATCGTCGGAGTGAGAAAGCGGGGCTCGTTGCGCTCGAAGATCCACTGAAATCCGGCCATGGTAATCAAAAGGAAGATGATCAGGCTCAGGGACAGTTTACTCATCCGCGCGGCGTGCGAAACAGCATCACGCCGATGATCAGGCCGGCGATGGCCAAGACCACGTTGACCCAGAAGTTCTTGGGGGAGCTGGCCGGCCGTCTCCAAGGCCCTCGCGGCGAGGAGCAGCCTGACAACCGAGGGCAGGCGGTCCTCCGGGATGAGACGAGGCGAAAGGGATGGGAACCGGGCCTTTTAGCGGATTTTTGGCAACCGGGAATGACCTCTCCGGCATTGCCACCCGGGCCTCGGGCCACCCATGGTGGGCGGATGGATGCCGCGCCGCCCCGCCCGCAGCAGAAGAAGCCGAGTTTCCCGATCAGTGACGGGTTGCGGGCCTACTTGCGGCGCACACGGCGCGACCGCGAGCTGCCCATCGCCTACGACCGGCTGCGACGTTTTGTGGAGTCCATCCCGCTAGCCGACTCCGCCGGCCGGCCCACGCTCTGGGAATCGGTCATGTACGACCGGATCGAGATGGAGGCGCTTTACGAGGACCTGAAGCGGATGTACGCGATTCTCCGCGTTGATGGCGACCTGTCGGTCATGCAGCACCTGTATATCGACCGCATCGATTTCTGCGCCTTCGGCAACTCGGCGCCATTCCGTATCCGGATCGTCAATGCGTACAACGACAATCCCGATCATTTCTACATCAAGCAGGGCGACGCTTCCCGCGTCTACGGACTGGAGTTGGAGCACCTGCTCTCGCCCAATCGCATGAACTACCTCACCAGCGGCGCGACCTTGGTGGAGGAGCACGTGGCGGGCATTCCCGGCGATGTCTTCATCGATCGCTGGCTACACAACTCGGAAATGAAACCGATCCGTGTCGCCAAGGAACTGGTGAAGTTTAACGAGCGCAGTTTCGTGCGTCTGCTCGGCGACATGCGCAGCTACAATTTCGTGGTCGTGGTCACGCCGGATTTCGAGGGGGCGCAGATCCGGATTCGCGCGATGGACTTCGACCAGCAGTCCTATGAGGGGCGCATGAATTTCTACCGTCCGCAGTTTTTCAAGGACAACCAGCCGCTGGCCTTGTTCTGCATCGAGCGTCTCCGACTCGAGACCGCCCGGCAGTACCAGCGCGAGGAGCAGGTCCTCATGTTGCAGCGCGCTGCGGTGACGGAGGACCGGCTGGTGACCCTGCTGGCGGCGATGTCGGTCGACACGTTGGCGCCGCGCGAGCATGTGGTGGAGCTGCGCGACGCACTGGCCGAGCACTATGCACGCAAGGATTACCTGCGCTGTGAATCGATGGGCGATCTGGTCCGGGAGAACCTCGAGTCGATCCGACTCAATGTGGCGTCGATCACGCCGCCGGTCCCCGGCCGCGACCTCTGGGGCGCGTGAGCCGCAGGAATGAAGATTCAACCCCGTAAGGACACGAATTCACGCGGATCTCGATCCATTCGAACGAAAGCAGGATTAACCACAGATGGCCACAGATCTACACAGATACAGACCCTTTCAGGGGGATCCGATCTGTGGCCATCTGTGGTTAACGGATCGATGGTTCGACGGATCGAACTCTTTCGCGTGAATTCGCGCCCTTCGCGGTTTAGACCGGATCGATGCGTTGATTACGCCGGCGGTACGGCACCGGCGAATTCGCCGCGCGTGGCGCAGTTGATCCACTGGGTGGCGCCGTCGGCGTAGTACTCCTTCTTCCAGATCGGTACGCGCGCCTTGGTCTCATCGATCAGGTAGCGGCAGGCGTCAAAGGCGGCGCCACGGTGGGCGGCGCTGACGCCTGCCCACACGGCGAGGTCGCCCAGCGCAAGGTGGCCGATGCGGTGGATGCAAACGGCCGCGGTGACGGGAAAGCGTTCGCGGGCCTCGGCCAGGATGCGCTCGCCTTCGCGCTCCGCGAGCACGGCATAGGACTCGTACTCGAGCGTCAGCACGGGCTTACCCTCGTTGTGATTGCGCACCCAGCCTTCGAAGGTCACGCAGGCGCCGGCGTGGACGTCGGACAGTGAACGCTTGAGGGCGTCGAGATCGAGCGGGGTGGCGCTGATGCGAAAGTTCATGGGCTCAGCCGCCGGCCACGGGGGGGATGAAGACGACGTCTGCACCGGCGGCCAGCGGGAGTGTCCACGGGGCAAATTCGCCCCCCACGGCGACGCGCAGCTGGCCGGCCTCGAGGGTGAAGCCATGCCTCGCCCTGAGTTCGGCATAAAGTTCGGCCGGGGTTTCCGCCGCGGTCGCGATGTCCTCGCGGGCGATGCCCCGCTGCTCACGCAGCAGGGCGAAGTATTGCACGTGGACCGTTTTCATGCCGCGGATCCCGGGGCGTGGTAGTCCTGCTTGCCGCCCGTTTTCTCCACGAGCCGGACGTCACGAATGACGATGTCGTGCGTCACCGCCTTGCCCATGTCGTAGAGGGTGAGTGCGGCCACCATCGCGCCGGTCAGGGCCTCCATCTCGACGCCGGTCTTGCCGTGGAGCGCGACCCGGCAGTGCACCTCGACTTCCACCGAGCCGTCTGCCGCGGCGGGGCGGGGCGTGAGGCTTACCTGGCAATCCTCCAGCGCGAGCGGATGGCAAAGGGGAATGAGATCGCTGGTGCGTTTGGCCCCCATGACGCCCGCGAGGCTCGCGGTCTGGAAGATTGGGCCCTTCTTTCCAGTGATCTCGCCGCCCTCAAGCAGCCGGGCTAGGGCCGGCGGGAGCCAGACCACGGCGATGGCGTGGGCCGTGCGGGCGGTGACCACCTTGGCGCCCACGTTGACCATCGCGGGCCGGTTGCTTGCGTCGAGGTGGGAAAGCATGGCGGGTTCGGGGGAACGTGGTGGAAATCTTGGCTGACGCAATGCCGCGCATGAGGTGGATTGGGTGGCGGAGGAGGGGACGGATAGGACCTACAGGACGGATGGGACGGATGGAAAACATAGGTCCCATCAGTCCCATCCGTCCTTGAGGTCCCATCCTCCGCTTCCGCCCCCGCCCCCGCCCTCAGCTCCAGGCCCAGAAACGCACCCCGGTACCCGCTGGAAAAACACCCGGCCCGGGCGGCAACTCGACAAAGCCATCAGTGCCGACGAGCCCGCCGAAATCCCCTGAGGTGTTGAGCGCGGAGGTGGCGGCGGTACGGCGCCCATCAGGGCCCGACGAGAGGCGCACGGGGGGGAGCCAGGCGAGCGGTGGCTTGAAGCTGACGGCATTCGCGAGGGGAACGTAGTCGGGTGTGGGGGGCGTGGCCCCGCTCATCTGCGCCAGCGCGGGCAGCACGTAGCGGTGCAGGCAGGTGTAGGTGGAGACCGGATTGCCGGGCAGGGCGAACACGGGAGTGCGTCGAGGGCTGAGGCCGAACCAGAACGGTTTGCCCGGGCGCTGGGCGATCCCCTGCAGGCGCTTCTCCACGCCGAGACTGGCCAGCGCGGTCGGCACGAAGTCGAATTTTCCCCTGGAAACGCCGCCGGTGAGGATGACCGCGTCGAACCCGGCGAGAATGGCGTGCAGCCCCTGCTCTATCTCCGCCTGCTGGTCGCGCAGGTGGAAGCGCTCGGCCTGGGCGACGGCATTGCTGGCGAGCAACGCGGCGCGCACGGCGTAGTCATTGGACTTGCGCACCTGATGCAGGGCGATGTCGTGCGCGTCGACCTCAACGAGTTCGTCGCCGGTTGCGACCACGGCGACGCGCGGACGAAGGCCCACGCTGAGAAAAGCCCGGCCGCAGGAGGCCGCCACGGCGATCTCGCGGCCGGAAAGGCGTGTGCCCGGGGTGACCAGCGTTTCACCGGCGCGATGATCCGAGCCGCGTACGTGGAGATGCTGGCCGACTGCGACGCTGGCGTCATCCGGAAGGACGAAATGCTCGTCCTCTCGCCGGCCCTCCTCGTAGGGGATGATCGCATCCGCGCCGTGCGGCTGGATCGCGCCCGTGGCGATCTCGATGCAGTCGGTCGCCGCGACGAGCGTTTGCGGTACCATGCCGGCCGCCTGCAGGCCGGAGACGCGGAAGCGTCGGGTGCCGGCGGCGACCGCCGCCGCGCGGAGGGCGAAGCCATCCATTGTCACCCGGTTGAACGGCGGCAGGTCGCGGTCGGCGTGGATGGCGGCGCGCAGGATGCGCCCGTGGGCGGAGGCGAGCGGGCAGTGCTCGGTGGGTAGAAGCGGGAGGGACGAGAGGATGACGCGCTCGGCGTCGGCGGGTGAGGGCAGCGGGGGCAAGGCGGCACTCAAAGCAGAGAGCGGTCGGAGTGCAATTCCGGGCCGCGGCTTGTGCTTGGAGGTATTTGCTGATCTTCGTGGGCAGACTGCACCGACCATGAGCACTGTTCGCGATTCCTTCCAGCGTCCCCTGCGCGATCTCCGGATCTCGGTGACCGACCGCTGCAATTTTCGCTGTCCCTACTGCATGCCGCGGGAGGTGTTTGGGCCCGGCTACGCATTCCTGAAGGATCCCCAGCTGATGTCGCTGGCTGAACTGCGGCGAATCGTGGCGGCGTTTCGCGCCCTCGGGGTGGAGAAGATCCGCCTCACTGGCGGGGAACCCCTGCTCCGCGCGGATGTGCCGGACCTGATCCGGATGTTGAAGACGGAACTCGGCGTGCCCGACGTGGCGCTGACCACGAATGGCTGGTTGCTGGAGAAACTGGCCGGCGCGCTCAAGGCGGCCGGACTGGACCGCCTGAATGTTTCCTTGGACTCGCTCGACCCCGCGGTCGCGGGACGCATGAACGGGTTGGGCTTCTCGCCGGAGCGTGTGCTGCGCGGAATCGATGCGGCGACGGCCGCGGGGCTGCCGGTGAAGGTCAACATGGTCGTACAACGTGGAGTCAACGACGAGGAAGTCCTGCCGATGGCAGACCACTTTCGCTCCCGTGGTCTGCCGCTTCGCTTCATTGAGTTTATGGACGCCGGGAACACGAACCATTGGTCGGCGACGCAGGTTTTGCCTGCCCGCGAGATCGTGGAGCGTATCGGGGCGCGCTGGCCGCTGGAGGCGGCCGGACCCGCCTACCGCGGCGAAGTTGCCTCCCGGTACCGCTATCGGGACGGAAGGGGTGAGATCGGGCTGATCTCATCCGTCACCGAACCGTTCTGCAAAGACTGCCATCGCGCCCGGCTCTCGGCCGATGGCAAGCTCTACACCTGCCTGTTTACCGCGGTCGGCTGGGACGTGCTGGGCTGCCTGCGTTCAAATGCAAGCGACTCCGATTTAACAGATTATGTCAGAAAAATCTGGGCGGGCCGGCTGGATCGCTATTCGGATGACCGGTCGGCCTTGCTGGCGGCCGGCCAGACCCGACCCAAGGTGGAGATGAGTTATATCGGCGGCTAGAGCATAGACTACGCCTTGGACACTGCGGGTAATAATACCCGGTTTTTACCCTCGATGGCGCATGCGTTTTTGGGTGCTGCCTCTCACCGTAGAGACGTGAACTTGTCCTGCCGTTTCTTCGCCGTCAGTCGTTTGGTCGCGGCCCTGCCATTGGCGCGCTGAGCCGGGTTTACGCCGCGGCCAGCAGCCGCCGGCACAGGGCGAGCAAACGGGCGCGCAGCGGTTCGCCGCGGGCGGAGAATGCCCGCTGATGCCGCTCGTAGGTGGCGCGCCCCTCGGGGATCTCGATGCGGATGGGCGGAAACCCCAGCGCGTCGAGGTCGTACGGGCTTGCGCGCATGTCGACCTCGCGGATGTCGCGCGCGAGTTCGAAGCAATCCGCGACCAGTTCAGCCGGGGTGAACGGGGCGAGTTTGAATGCCCATTTGTAGAGATCCATGTTCGCATGCAGACAGCCCCGCTGCTCCAGCTGCGCGCTGGAGTCGCGGTCGGGCTGCAGCCGGTTGAGCGGCCGGGCCGGTGCGGTGAAGAACCGAAAGGCATCAAAATGCGAGCAGCACACCGGCCCCGCCTCGACGATGCGCGCCAGCTCGGCGGGCGGGAAGCGAAGCGGCCACGCGTTGTGGCGGATTTCCTCCGGCGATTGCCGGTAGACCATTGCCCATTCGTGGAGGCCAAAGCAGCCGAAGAAGGCAGGCCGGGTCTGCATCGCCTCCAGCAAGGTGTGCAACCAGTTGACGAACGCCCGGCGCGAGGGTGGGAGGGTGGTGGGATCGACCGCCACGCCGGCGGCTGACGCGCGGTACTCCGGCCAGCGCAGGAAGTCGCGGGCCGCGGCGCCCTCGAGCCGTGCATCAGGCCCCGGATGCCACCGGCGCAGCCAGGCCGCGCGGAAGCTGTAGTAGGTAAAAAGGAAATCGTAGACCGGGTGCCTCTCGCCGCGGGCGGCGCGCTCCTGGTGGGGATCGGTCCAGGCGCGGACCCGTTGCTCGTGCCGCTGGCGCCGTTCGCGCCAGACGTCCTCTCTCAGGACCGACTCGTTGACCGCGACCATCAGCAGGCAGGGAGACGCCCGAGAAGCTGACGGACACCCTCAATGGGGGCTGTCGTCAGCGGGACGAGGGCCAGCGGGGAGATGCGGGCAAGGACCGGGGCGACTGCGGGATGAGTCAGGATCGGGCCGCTCAACCCTGCGCGCAGAGTATTCAGTGCGATGCCGGGAAAGAGCTGCGAGGCCACGCGCACCGCGAGCGCATGCAGTTCGCCCGTCGATTCGAGGACCAGCTGCTGGGCCACGGGATCCCCCTCGCTGGCGAGCTGAAGCAGGACGGGCGCGAGGGCCGCGATCACCCGGTTGGGTTCGGCGTGGCTGTAGAAATGCCGGATGATGGCCGTGGTGTCCGGGAGTCCGGTGTGATCGCGCAGCGCGGGGCCGAGACGCGACGGGGGAGCCCAGCCCTGCAGCTCGAGCAGGCCGCGGGCGATGAGGCGCTGACCGAGGTCGTAGCCGCTGCCGGGATCCCCGAAACGCCAGCCAAGGCCGCCGGCGTAAAAGCCCTCAAGCGGAGGTGCATCGGCCGAAGCGCGCGCGGCGACAAAGGATCCGGTCCCACCGTGGAGGACCAGCCCGGGCTGTCCGTCGGTGGCGAGCGCGAGCACGGGCAGCGAGTCGTCGGTCGTGTAGACGCGCCCAAAGTCGCCGAGGGTGGCGGCGGTCTCCTGCCAGAACGCCCGACTGCCCGCGGTGCAGAGAAGTGTGTCCGTGATCCGGGTGCGCTCGACCCCGGCGGTCAGCGCGCAAAGCGCATCGATGAGAATCAGGCGTGCACCCTCGGGACCGGCGATGCTCGGATTGCACCCCGGCCCGATGCGGCGGTCGACGATCGTCCCGGCGTTATCCACCAGGATGAGCTCGGTTTTGGTGCCGCCACCATCGACGCCAATTTTCATGGGAGAACAGTTAATCGTTAATGATTATTGGTTAATCGCTAATGGGACTCTGGATCGTAACCAGTAACCAATAACGAATGACCATTATCCAAGTAAATCCTCGCGCCGCGCGCTCACCCGATTGGGCGGCTGAGGCGGGTGCGGTATCTCTGGGCGAGTTCGATATTGGACTCCATTCCACCCGGGACGTTCTGGCTGCGGAGGATGGGGAGGGGGTGACCATTGCGGTTGAGCCAGTCCATGATCTCAAGTGAGAGGAGGTTAAGAAGCATGGCGCCGATCACGGTGGAGGTCGGGCCGGCCTCGGCGGCAGGGAGGCGTGAGCCGGACATGGGAATCTCGCCGTGGTCGGGCGGGGCGATCTTCACGATGGCGTCGCCGACAACCCCGAGATTGTCGAGGACGTGGTCGGCGATGGCGTGGAGATTTTTGCCGCCGGGGTGTACGGTTTTCGCCGTCGTGCTCATGGACAGGGCCGTGAGGGCGATAACGTGCAGGCCCTTTTGCTTGGCGTAGAGGGCGACCTCGATGGGCGAGCTGTTCTTGCCGGAGTTCGAGATCACGACGATCGTCTCGCCGGCATGGAGGCCGTAGATCTTGTCATGTTTCTCGGCGAGGCGGCTGCCGTAGCCCACGACGTTTTCAGAGAAGCCCGCCCCGGGATCGAAGAGGCCGCTGACGCACATCAGGCCGCCTGCGCGGCCAATGATTTCGCGGCCGATGATCTCGCTGTGACCGCTGCCGAAGGTGTGCAGCACGCCGCCCTCGGCGACATTGGCTCCGATCAGCGCGCCGCAGCGGCGGAGGGTCGGGGCGTTCACCTCGCGGGCGCGGGCGAGCAGTTGGGTGGCGGTGGCGAAGTAGGCGTCGGCGGAAGACACGATGAGCGGAGGGATTTAGCGGAAAAAAGTGATGCTGAGCGAGCCGAACTCCTGATTGTCGGTCTGGCCCTTGAACTCACGCGAGCGGATGGCCTGCGTATAGGTGATCTGCCAGGTCCGGCCGCCGAGGGCGAGACCGCTGGCGAAGTCGACCACGCCCCATTGCCGGTCGATCGAAACGCTGTCGCGAAACGTGTTTCCATCGAGCGTGATGTCACGGGCCACGGCGCGCGCATCGAAGCCGGCGAAGGCGAATACGTTGAACGGAAAGCGGATCTGGGGATTCGAGTCGCCGGTGGGACGGATCAGATTGGTGCCGAAGTCGCCCGGCAGGCGGTAACCGAGGCGGACTTCAAAGCCGGCGTTGGCGTAGGTGAAGACATTGCCGAGGCTGAAACCGGCGTGCGGGATGAAGTCGGCGGCCCAGGAGGTGCCGAGCAGATCGCCCGTCCGGTAGCGCCACTTGCGTTCGAAGATAAGGTTGAGCCCGGGCTCGTTCTTGACCTGGTGTTCCCAGCCCTTCGCGGTCCGGACGTTGATCAGGCGGTGGTAGTTGTTCTGGATCTCCTCACCGAGGGCCCAGGGACCCACCATCCCGGCATTGACCTCAAGGATGTCCAGTCGCGGCGTGCGGGCATCACCGTAGGCGTTGATGGGCGGCCGATAGTTCTGGAAGGAGACGCCGCCGTACAACCAGGCGGAGTACGGCCGATCGTCGGGCTGGTAAGTGGTGAGCTGCGTGTTTTCCGGGGTGTAGATGTTGTGGCCGATGGCGAGGCCCAGCTTCGGGATTTCGTCGCGCGCCACAAAGCGGCTCAGCCGACGCGAAATCCAACGCACTGGCGCCGGGATCTCGGGCCCGGTGAACTGCCGCAGATTCGACGCGAGGGCGGTCAATTTGACGCCGTTGGTGTAGCGGCGGTCCGTTCCGGCGAAGAACATGTCGTTCTCCACATACAGCGAGTAGGACCCCCAGCGGAGCCTGACGACCTCGGGGACCACGGCCGACGCGGAGGGTGACGCGGGGGCGGGTTCGGCCCCGGCCGCGGAAGCGGCCAGAACGAGGGTGAGCAGGCTGAAGGAGGCGAGGCGCAAGGGGAGGATAACCCTTAGGCGGCCCAGCGCCCGTAGATGCCGCAGGGCAGGACCTTGCCATCGACGCGGATGGGCAGCCCGACTTCGCCGGCCGTGATCGTGCCGCCGCGGCCATGCATCAGCTCCGTCAGCAGGTTGCCCACGACGGTGGGAGAGAGCCGGGCAGTGTAGGCGTTGATGAGTAGGAATTCCGGACGGTCGCTGAGCAGCGCCCGACATTCCGAGAGGAGCTCCCAAAGGTGATCCTCAAGTTTCCACATTTCTCCCGTGCTGCCGCGGCCGTAGGTCGGCGGGTCCATGATGATCGCATCGTAGCGGCGGCCCCGCTTCTGCTCGCGGCGCACAAATTTGAGGCAGTCATCGACAATGTAGCGGATGGGTGCGTCGGCGAGACCGCTCAGTGCGGCGTTTTCCTTGCACCACTTCACCATGCCCTCGGCGGCGTCGACATGGCAGACGCTGGCGCCCGCCTTGGCCGCGGCGCAGCTGGCGGCGCCGGTATAGCCGAAGAGGTTGAGCACGGTGGGCTCCCGTCCCGCGGCCCGCGCCGCCTTGATCCGCGCACTGAACCAGTCCCAGTTCACCGCCTGCTCGGGGAAAAGCCCGGTGTGCTTGAAGGAGGTCGGATGGATCCGAAACGTCAGGCCCAGCCGCTCATAGGCGACCTTCCACGAATCGGGCAGGGGCTTGCGGTATTCCCATTGGCCGCCGCCCTTCTCGCTGCGGTGATAGTAACCGTCCCATTCCTTCCAGTCAGGCCCGGCTCGACGGGGCCAGATGATCTGGGGATCCGGACGCACCAAGGTGTAGGGGCCCCAGCGCTCCTGCTTCATCCCATTGCCGCAATCGAGCAGCTGGTAGTCTTTCCAGCCGTCGGCGACGATGAGGGCAGGGCGGTGGACGGGTGCGGTCATAGCAGCGAAAGCAACGCTCCCGCCGCCGCACTGTCCAGCGCCGAAGCAAGCCCCACCGGGTAACTTCTCGTAAAAAGGTACCGGTCCGTTGACTTAGCCCCGGCGATCAGCCCCCTTCGCCTGTTCCATGAAATTTCACTGCGCCCTTCGCGCCGCCTGTGCGATGTTCGCCCTGACCTCGGCCTTGCTCGCCGACGTCGTCGAAACCAAGAACGGCGCCCGCCTGGTCGGGACCGTGACCAAGATCGACGGCTCCCACGTCACGCTCGCGACCGAGTATGCCGGGACCCTCACGATCAAGCAGAGCGAGGTGGTCAGCCTATCGACCGAGAAGCCGCTCAATGTCCGCCTTACCGGCGGCACCGTCCTGCAGGGCACCTTCGTCTCCGCTGGGGCCGGCCAGGTCCAGCTCACCGGCAGCGACGGCACGATCAGCACCACTGTCGACCAGCTCGCCATGACTTGGTCGCCGGGCGCGGAAGATCCGGCCATCGAGTTCCACCAGCGTTCCTGGGTCTACGAGGTCGGCCTTGATATCACCGGCAAGTCGGGCAACAGCGAGCAGCTCGGCACCGCCGTCAGCGGCCGGGCGACGCTCACCAGCTCCCAGGACACGCTCCAGTTCTACACCGCGCTCAACCGTCAGGAGAGCGATGGCGTCAAGTCCGCCGACCAGTTCAAGGCCGGCGTTGACTATGCCAATAACTTCTCGGGCAAGAAGTCCTGGTACGTGCGTAACGAGGGTGGCTTCGACCGCATCAAGGACGTCGATCTCTACAACGTGACCGCGGCCGGTCTGGGCTATGACCTCATCAAGTCAGCCAACCAGACCCTGACGGGCCGCGCGGGTCTCTCGTTTCGTTATGAGGGCTACGGCACGACGGCCATCGAGGACGTGCGCAGCGCCGGTCTCGACATCGGCTTCGCGCATCGGATCCCGTTTGAAACCTCGGTCCTCACGACGAACGTTTCCTATGTCCCGGCGTTTGACGACTTCGCCAAGTACGTTGCCTTCCACGAGTCCTTCTTCGAGATGCCGATCACGGCCTCGCTTTGGAAGCTCCGGATCGGTGTGAGTAATGCCTTCAACAGCGCGCCCGGTCCGGGCGTCAAAGAGCTCGACACCACCTACTTTACGCGCCTGATCCTGAATTGGAAATAACCCGTTCGCGCTCCCGCGTTTTTTAGGCCTCCTGCCACGACGGGAGGCTTTTTATTTTTCGGGCCGTCCACCCGGATGAGCAGGGCGGCGAAAAGACGTCGCCTCGGCGGGTCTTGAGGCCACGCTGATTCGTCATGAGCCTACTCCCTGATCGCGTCGCCGCCCAGTCGCTGCTTGAGCAGCATGTTCAGGATCCTTACCAGCGCCTGCATGCCCGGATGGTGGCGACGGCGATGGCGGGCTATGCCCTGCGGCTGGGGGAGGATCCGCATCTCTGGTTCCTGACCGGGCTGCTCCACGACCTCGATTTCGACCGGTTTCCGGACACGCATCCGGCGGAGTCGCTACGTTGGTTCGTCGAGTGGGGCTATCCCGCGGACCTGATCCACGCGGTGGAGGCCCACGCCTACGGCTACCACGGCTACGCCACCCTCCCGCGGACGCGGCTCGCGGCGGCGCTGCTGGCCTGCGACGAGATCTGTGGCGTCTTCTACGCCTACCGGAAGATGAACCCGGTGCGCTACGGCGAGATGAAGGCCGCCTCGATTCGCAAAAAGCTCAAGGATCCGGGATTCGCCGCGAAGATTGACCGCGCCACGATCCAGCTGGGCTGCGACCACCTGGGCGTTCCGCTCGACGACCATGTGGCCAATCTGATCCTTTTTCTGGGCGCGCTGGATGAGCCGGGCGGCGCCCCTGCGGTGACGTGACCCGTGTCGTTGGCGATGGGCCCGGCAGGGACTTTTTCGATCATGCGGGTTTCTGGTTGTGACCGGGCGTGCTTTCGGTCGTGGTGGTTATAGTTATGAGAACCCCCTGGGTACCCCTTCTCGTGCTGGTCAGTGCGTGGACGTCTGCCCTCAGCGTGCAGGCGGCTTCCGCTCCCGGTGTGAACCTGATGCGCTCCGCGGATCGCGTACGCATCGAAATCGGCGGCCAGCTCTTCACCGAGTATGTTTTCACGGGAGCGCCCAAACCCTACCTTTATCCGGTGCTTGCCAGCGACGGCACGGAGATGATGCGGCATTTCCCGATGAAGGCCGACGTCGAGGGCGAGATCCGCGATCACCCGCATCATCGTTCACTCTGGTTCACGCACGGCGCGGTTAATGGCGTCGATTTCTGGCTCGAGCGGGACCTCTCCAAGCAGGGCCAGGTCGTCAATGCCTCCGTTGAGCACGCGGTCCGGGACGGCGTGGGAGAGATCCGGTCGCGCAATCGCTGGGCTGGACCCGACGGCACGGTGCACCTGACGGACACCACGGTGATTCGCGTGCGCGGCCTGGCGGATGGCTCCCGTTTGCTGGACTATGAGGTGACCCTGCAGGCCCCGGCGGACAAGCCGGTCGTCCTCGGCGACACCAAGGAAGGCACGATGGCGATTCGCCTGCCGCTGTGGATGACCCCGGCCCACACCTACCGCGAAGGCGGGCAGCGCGTGAAGCACGAGGGCCGCGGCACCATCGTCAATGCCGAAGGCATCAGAAATGATGACACGTGGGGCAAGCGTTCGGCCTGGGTCGACTACCATGCCCCGAAGAATGGCAAGACCTACGGCGTCGCTTTGTTCGATCACCCGAAAAACCCCCGCCATCCCAGTTGGTGGCACGTGCGCTCCTATGCGCTGTTTGCCGCCAATCCCTTTGGGAAGCACGACTTCGAACCCGAGCACAAAGCCAATCCCAAGGCGGGTGACCTCACGATTGCCGCCGGCCAGTCCGTCACCTTCCGGTGGCGCTTCTACTTTCACCAGGGCGATGAAACTGCGGCGAATGTCGCCGCCCGCTACCAGGACTTCGCCGCTATACCCTGAACTCCCGTCTCTCCCAACCTACCCCAAAATGAACTCCCTCAATCGTCGTACCTTTCTCAAAACCACCTCGGTGGTCGCTGCCGGCTTTGCCCTGGGCACCCGCTCTTGGGCGCAGGTCGTCGGCGCCAATAGTGACCTCCGCGTCGCCGTCGTCGGCGTCAACGGCCGCGGCGTGAGCCACATCGGCAGCCTGATGGCGATCAAGGGCGTGCGCGTGGTCGCGATATGCGATGCGGATACGGCCGTCATGGAGAAGCTCAAGGCCCGGAAGGACCAGAAGAGTGGCGCGACGCCCTACGCCAATCTCCGGACCTATGTCGACCTGCGCGAACTCCTGGCGGCATCCGACATCGATGCGATCACGATCGCCACGCCGAACCATCTTCATGCGCTCCAGGCCATCTGGGCGGTCGAAGCCGGCAAGGATGTTTATGTCGAGAAGCCGGTTTCCCATAATGTGTGGGAGGGCCGCCAGCTCGTGGCCGCAACCTCCAAATTCAACCGTGTCGTCCAGGCGGGAACCCAGATCCGCTCCGGCTCCGGCCTGCAGGAAGCGGTCGCCTGGGTCCAGGCCGGCAACCTCGGGAAGATTACCGTGGCCCGCGGCTTCTGCTACAAGCGCCGCGACTCCATCGGCAAGACCGAGGGACCGCAGAAGATTCCCGACACCGTCAATTACGACCTGTGGGCCGGCCCGGCGCCGCTCGACCCGCTGCGCCGCGCCCGTTTACACTACGACTGGCACTGGCTGCATGTCACCGGCAACGGCGACGTCGGCAACCAGGGCATCCACCAGATGGACGTCGCCCGCTGGTTCCTCGGCGAAAAGGGCCTGCCCCGCAGCACGCTGAGCATCGGTGGCCGCCTCGGCTATATCGACGATGCGGATACCCCGAACACGCAGGTCGTGATCCACGATTACGCGACCGCCCCCCTTGTTTTCGAGGTGCGCGGTCTCCCGAGCAAGACGGGCGCCATCGGCAGGGAGGCGATGGACAATTACCGCGACGTGCGGGTCGGCAATGTCATCGACTGTGAGGGCGGCTCGGTTGTCACGACGGCCTATTTCACCGCCACCGCCTACGACAAGGCCGGCAAAGTCGTGAAGGAATTCAAGGGCAGCGACCGGCACATGCAGAACTTCGTCGACGTCGTTCGCAGCCGGAAGACGGCTGAGCTCTACGGCCCGATCGAGGAAGGGCACATTTCAAGCGCGCTCTGCCATCTGGGCAACATCTCCCACGTGCTCGGCCAGGGAACGGCCCCCGGGGTCCTGCAGGAGCGCATCAAAGGCAATGCCCCGCTGGTCGAGGCAAACGGCCGCATGGAGGAGCACCTTCGGGCAAACGGGGTCGATTCAGCCCGGACGCCGCTGACCCTCGGCGTGCCCCTGACCCTCGCACCGAACAACGTCGAGCGCTTCGTCGGCGAGTTCGCGGCGCAGGCCAATCCGCTGCTGACGCGCGCCTACCGCGCACCGCATGTGGTGAAGGCCTACGCGGCCGAGCAGCGCGCCACCTGAGGAATTGCGGAAGACGGATTTCGGATTGCGGAGCGAACACTCCGCAATCACGAGGACGTCGTTTTGCGGGCTTGGCAAAAAGCGCAGCCAGTAGTCAAACGGCCCTCGTCATCGGGGGTATTTTTTGAATCGAAATTCGAAATTCGAAAATCCCGCCATCAGGTTCCATACAGCCGGTCCCCGAAATCGCCTAGCCCGGGGAGGATGTATCGCTTGGCGTTGAGCTCGCGGTCAAGCGCGCCGGTGAAGATGGGCACGTCGGGGTGGGCGGACTCCACCGCCTTGACGCCTTCGGGTGCACTGACGATGCACACCATCCGGAGATCGGTGGCGCCGCGCTCGCGGAGGAGGCTCAGCGCCTGCACGGCCGAGCCGCCGGTCGCGAGCATGGGATCAATGCAGAGCACGCACTTTCCCGCCAGCGGCGGCAGCTTGCAGTAGTAGCTGCGGGCCACGGCGGTCTCATGGTCCCGCTCGAGCCCGACATAGCCAACGCTGACGTCGGGAAACAGATCCATGAACGGCTGCACCATGCCAAGTCCCGCGCGGAGGATGGGGACCACCACCAAGCCTGAGGCGAGCACGCGGCTGGCGATCGTTTCCAGCGGCGTCTGCACCGGCAGCGTGCGCAGCGCGAGATCGCGCGTCGCCTCAAGCGCCAGCAGAAGACTCACTTGATACGCAAGGGTGCGGAACGTCGCCGGCTTGGTCGTCTGGTCGCGCAGATGGGTCAGTGCGTGCGTGCCGAGCGGATGATCAAGGATTTGCAGAGCCATGGTGAAACCAGGAAAAATTACCGGTTAACAATGAAACCACGAAATACACGGAATGCATAAAAACGGATTTCAACGGATCGAACGCCTTCACTCGTGTGTTCAGTGTATTGCGTGGTTGTCCCTCTTGGAACGAATCGATCATAGCAGCTCGCGCTCCACCTTTTGCTCGAGCACCCGCTCAAGTTCCTTGCGCAGCATCTTCTCCTTGCCGCGCAGCCCTGGCATAAGAGCAAGCCAGGCATAGACCTCCTCCCGCAGATATTTGGGCATGACCGGCTCGATCGCGACCACGCGATCAAGCGCGCGCACGACGGAGAGGGCCAGCTGGTCGCAGACCAGCGCGGCGGTGGCGGAGGCATGCTGGCCCGCCAGCCGCACGACTTCGTCGCGCGTGGCGCGCCGCGTGTGGGCCCCGCGCTTCTTCAGGAGAGCCCGGTAATTGAAGAGGCTGCCCGTCAGCACGGTGGCGGTCCGCGGGTAGAAGCTGGCCATGAGATTCCATGGATCCCCACGCCCCTGATCGCCGGCGCCGCGAATGTCGCTCCGGATCACGACGGAGGGAATGTCCGCGAACTTCGCGAACATGAATTCGATCACGGTACCGCTATCGAGTTCGGTACCGTCAAAATTGAAGATCGCCACATCGCACTCCAGCAATGCGCGGATGTCCTGGTCGCGAATCGTCTGCGGGTGCAGGCCGCGGAGCTCGAAGTCCTGCGGTAGGCGGCAGCGGTACCGGCCGTGCGATTTCTCGTAGATGGCCTCCGCGAGATAGGCATTGCCGAGGAGATGCTTGAGGCTGAAGAGCTCGCTGGCGAAGTACACCGAGTAGCTCTGCTTTTTCTTTTTCATCAGTCCGCGTAAAGGAGGTCTGGCGCCATCAGAGGTCCAAAGTATGCAGGGTACAACGGCAAAGGTGACGCCCCCCGCCCGACCCAGATCCCCACCCCTCCGACCGGACGGCCCCCAGCCCAGTGTCACGCAATACGTGACACTGGAGCGGTAACAGGAAAATGCACAAGGAGGGTTCACCAAACCAAGGTGTCACGTATTGCGTGACACCTTGGTTTGGGACGCATCTCGGTGGGGGCGG
>CAMAXB010000029.1 GCA_945862035.1 Opitutus sp. GAS368 | reverse complement strand
ACACGAACGTGGTGCGCCAAAGGCCCACCCCGTAGGCGGACGACCGCTTCACCAGCAGGACCGCAATCACGTATCCGACGCTGCTCGCGAGCGGAAACAGGAGGTGAGCCGGAAAGGTCATCGCCGGCCACGCTAGGTCCAAAACCGGGAAGGTCCATCCCCGGCTCGAAGCGCCGTTGGATTACTCCAGCAGCGGAGTGATCAATTTCTCGTACTCGGCCGTCTCCATCGCCCCAACCTTCCGATGCCGAATGCGCCCTTCGCGATCGATCAGGAAGGTGGTCGGGATCGCGTCGATGCCGCCGAAAGCCGCGACCACGCTGTCGTCGCCCATGACCAGCGGGTAGTTGATTTTGGCGGAGTCCGCATAGCGCTTCACGACGGGTGGCCCCTGCTGGTCGAGGGAAACCCCGACGATCACAAAGCCCTTGTCGCCATGCTTCTTCTGGAGCTCAACATAGCCCGGGATCTCTTCCTTGCAGGGCCCGCACCAGGTTGCCCAAAAATCGACGACGACCACCTTGCCCTTGAACTCGTCCGAGCTGACCTCACGGCCTGCAATGTCACGCAGTTTCCACGAGGGACCCGGCCCGATCACCGGCAGCTCCGAGGCCACGGCGCCTGCCGCACTGGCGGGGACCGGCAGCGCCGCGAGGGCCGAACCTGCCGTGGAAGCGGAAGGGTCCTTACAGGAGGCGAGGCCGCCCAGGACAGCGGCGGTCGCAAGAATCACACTACGGCGACTGATCTTCATGGAATTAGGAGTCTGAGGGGAGAGGAGATATTCCGGGCCGGGACCGGCGTTGGCCCGGTCAAGCCCAGATCCTCACTGGCCGCGCGCCTCGGGCAGGTCCATTCCGAGGGTATCGATGAATTTTTTCATGGCCGGGGTCAGCACCCTGCCCTTGCGATGGAGGATCGCAAGCGGCCGGGTGAATTCCTTGCCCTTGAAGTGGAGGACCGCGAGCGTGCCCTGCCGGGCCTCCTGCAGGACCGTTGCCTGCGGGACGATGGCAATACCGTGGTCGATCTCGACCGCGCGCTTCACGGTTTCGATATTGTCGAACTCCATGACCGGCTCGATTTCGAGCTTGTTGTCACGAAAGATCTGATCGACCGCCTTGCGGGTCGGGATGTCGGGATCGAAGCCGATGAACTTGAGTCCGGCCAACTCACGCAGGTCGACCTCGGTGCCCCGGCGCGCCAGCGGATGGCCCGGCGGGGCGATCAGGACCAGGTGGTCGTTCCGGAACGGAACGACCTCAATTTGGCGCTGTTTGACCGGGAAGGCGACCAGGCCGAAATCAACCGAGTTGTGGAGGATATCCTCATAGACCAAGTTCGAGCGCCGATATTCGACGCGAACGTTGACCGACGGGTAGTCCTGCAGAAAGCGCTTGATGTACGGCGGAAGCTCGTGGAGACCGATCGAATAGATGGTCGAGATACGAATCGTGCCGCTAATGACCTTCTTCATCTCCTGCAGCTCGCTCAGGAGCTTGTCGTAGCTGTGCAGAAGCTCCTTGGAAGCGTCGTAGACCCGCTGACCCTCCCGCGTCAGCTGGAACTGCTTCTGGCTCCGATCAATCAGCAGCGTCTTGAAATGACGCTCCATCGCCCGGGCCTGCTGACTGACAGCAGACTGGGTGATACCATTGATCTTGGCGGACTTTGAGAAGCTCTTGGTTTCGACCAAGTCGGCAAAGATTTTGAAATTCTCAATTTGCATGGCGTAGAGTCTTCAAGTGTTGCAGTATAAACTTCTCTAATTCCAAGGCAATCCCTTTAACCCGCTTTACCATGATCACCTACGTGGAGTTTGCCGCCCGAACCGACGCCGTCCGGGCCCAGATTGCCGCCGCCTGCGCGCGGGCCGGCCGGCCCGCCGACTCCGTGGAACTGCTGGCGGTGACCAAGACTCACCCGGTCGACGCTGCGGTCTACGCCGCGCGCTACGGGCTGCACGGCGTGGGCGAGAATCGCGTGCAGGAGGCCGCGGCCAAGCGGCCGGTCGGGCCAGCCGGCCTGCGCTGGGAACTGATCGGACACCTGCAGTCCAACAAGGCCAGGCTGGCCGTCGAGTTCTTCGATCGGATCCAAAGCGCCGACAGCCCCAAGCTGCTGGGCCTGCTGGATCGCGCGGCCGGTGAACAGGGAAAGAAGCGGGCGGTGCTGCTCCAGATCAACGCCGGCAATGATCCGGCCAAGTTCGGCGCGGAGCCGGCCGATGCGTCACGGCTGCTGGAGGCCGCACTGGCCTGCGCTCACCTGCAGGTCGACGGCCTTATGACGATTGCCCCGCTTTCGGACGATCCCGACGTGGCTACACGCACCTTCGTGAACCTGCGCACCATCCGGGACGACTTGGCTGCCCGTTTCAACACGCCCCTGAAGGAGCTTTCGATGGGCATGAGCGGCGACCTTGAGGCGGCCATTCTGGCGGGAAGTACGCAGGTGCGCGTGGGAACCGCCCTCTTCGGGGCCCGCTCGGCCCCGCCACCCGCCGCCTAATCCAAGCAGGGCTCACTCAGGAGGGTGCCTTGAAGGTGGCGCGAGTTGCCCTCAACGCGCTGGCTTGGAGTTCACGCCGTGCGGTTCAAACCAACGTAGTGAGGGCAAAGCGTTCCCCCACGCCCGGCCTCTTTTCGATTGCGCAGCCGGGGGAAAGTTTTTGGGTCGTTTTGTGGATCCCGCAACGCCCAGTGCCATCAGCCGTGAGGCTCTGTTGAGCCTGCTCGATGACTCCAGCCCCGTCGTGCGCCGGGCCCTGCATGCCCACTTCGCGGCAAACGGCGGTGAGGCCGAGTCCTTTCTGCGCGGCGTGGCCAGCGGCAAGCACCGTGCGCTCGCGTGGCACGCCCGCCGGTTTATGGAGGAGCTGAACTTCTCGGATCCCGCCGCCGAGTTTCGCACCTTCATCCGGTCGCTCAGCTATGAGCTGGAGACCGGAAGCCTGATGCTGGCCCGCACGGTCAATCCGCGGCTTGATGCCGGTCGGTGCTGCGAACAACTCGACGCCATCGCCGCCCGCTGCCGCGAGCTGATCGTCGAACCCTCCAGCGCCCGCGAAAAGTGCCGGGTGCTCAACCGGGTGCTCTTCCACGACTACGGTTTCCGGGGGAACATCGAGCACTACACCGATCCGCTCAACAGCTACCTCGATGTCGTGCTCGAACGGAAGAAGGGCATCCCGGTCTCCCTGAGCATCGTCTATCTCCTCGTGGCCCAACGCGCCGGGCTCGAGCTCGAACCCGTTGGCCTGCCCGGCCACTTCATGGTCGGCTGCTTCCTCGACGCGGAACCTTTCTTCATTGATGCCTTCGACGGCGGCATCCTCCGCTCCGCCGATGAGATTCTCGGCCTGCTCCGCGCCCAAGAGATCGACCCGTCGCCGCTGGACCTCGCCCCCACCCCCGTACGCGAGGTGCTTTGCCGCTGCTGCCGCAACCTCGTCCAACACTACACCGCCGCCGGCGAAATTGAGCGCGCCAGCCTCTTTGCCGGTTTCGTGGGCGAGTTCGAGTCGACTTACGAACGTAACGCGACCTAAGGGGGATTTTCGAATTTCGAATTTAGATTAGGTTCGGAGTCCGGAGTCAGTGATGGGAGATGGTGATTTCTCTTTTGCGCCGCCCGCTCGGGCCTGACCTAATCGACAATCTGAATTCGAAAATCGAAAATCCTGAGGCCGTTTTCACCCTTGCCGACCTGGAGGCGTGGGCCTTTGCCGGGACGGCGCTGGCCGTGCTGGGGCACCCGATCAAGCACTCGATCAGCCCGGCCATGCACAATGGCGCGCTCGCTGTGATGGCCGCGGACGACTCACGCTTCGCGACCTGGCGCTACTTTCGCTTTGATGTCCCACCCAACGATCTATCCGCCGCCCTTGAGCATCTGCATGCGCGGGGCTTTTACGGTCTCAACCTGACCGTGCCCCACAAGGTCATCGCCTTTGACCGGGTGGCGGAGATTGATCCGGCCGCCCAGCGCGTCGGGGCGGTCAACACGTTGCGGCGCACGGCCACGGGCTGGAAGGGCTTCAACACGGACGGCTACGGGCTCGCGACCGCGGTCCGGACCGAACTCGGCCGCGGGCTCGAGGGCGCGCCTGTGGTGCTGCTCGGAGCAGGCGGCGCCGCCCGGGGCGCCGCGGTGGAGTGCCTGCTGCGCGGCTGCGCCTCGCTCTGGATCGCCAACCGTACCGCCGCCAATCGCGATGCCCTGCTGGCCGCGCTCGCTCCCCTTGCCGGGGCCATTCCGGTTCGGGGCTTTGATCCGTCCGCCCCACCGGCGGAGATCCCCGCGGGCTGCCTCGTCGTCAATGCGACCAGCGCCGGCCTGAAATCCGCCGATCCCGCACCCATCGATCTTGCCGCGCTGGCCCGTCCCGCCGGCGTGTACGACATGATCTACAACCCGCCGGAAACCCCGCTGCTGCGGCAGGCACGGGACCTCGGGCTGCCCGCCGCCAACGGGCTGTCAATGCTCGTCCACCAAGGCGCGCGCGCGCTCGAATTGTGGACGGATCGCGCGGTGCCGGTCGACGTGATGGATTCCGCCGCTCGCTCAGCGCTGGGTTGAGCCGAACTGCTCGTCCGTTGTAGCCGGGCTCGCCGAGCCGGATCTGGAAGGTGGAGCGGCTTGCCCCCAAGACGCTGGATCGAATCGTTCGACGCTGACGTACAAGCCAACGCGTTGAGGGCAACGCGTTCCACCTCGAACCTACCGCTCAGCGTTGCTGCAGCGCGGCGGGGACCTCGGGAATCTGCGCAGACACCACTTCGCCGGTGCGGCGGATGATGCCGTAGATGATGCGCTCCTTCTCACTGCGGTCCCACGCCCAGGACTGACCCTCAAAGGGAACGTCGATGGCCGTCACATACTCCAGCGCAACGCCCATCTTGGGCAGACGCAGCACGTAGAGCTCCGCCGCGTCGTGACCGGTGGTGTAGAGGAGGCCATCGGGGCCCCAGCTGCCGCCGGAGGAACTGCTCTTACCCCAGCTTCCGATCACCTGCGCCGGAAACATCCATGACTCGAGGAGATTCCAGTTTTCGTCGAACTTGCCAAAAAGAGTGGAACGGTTGTCCGTGCCGGGCGGCGTGCCCTGGTCATTGTAGTGGGCGAAGCACGCCCACCAGAATCCATCCTTCTTCTCCGCCCAAGTGAGCGAGCCATGGCGCAGGCCGAGGCTCACCGACTTGACCGGCTGCACCGTCGCCGGGTCGAAGTATTCCAGCGAGCTCGCCATGGGAATCTGCGGGAAATTCGAATGCGCCAGGACCAGCAGGCCATCCTGCACCAGACCGCCATTGAGGTGAACGGTTTGCCCGCCCCGCAGACCCACCCACTCCGCCACGCGCTCACCCGAGCGTTTGTCATACTTGCCGACCACGTAGTTGCCGATGCCGTAGAAGTGCCCGGCATCGACTGCGACCCCCTGGTTGGCGCCGCGCGGACGGAACCGGCGCAGCTCCTTCGCCACCAGCCCGTGCTTCGTAAGCTCGGGGGCCGGCGCGGCCGGCTGGGCCGCCAGCCAGGCGCGGTCGGCCGCGAGCGCCGGGTTGGGCGTTGCGGGGGCGGTGGCCGCCCGGCCCGACGCAAGCAGCGTCAGGCCGAGCCCAAGGCAGAGAAGCGGGGTACGCATGGCGGACATTGAATTAGAAGCTGCGGGTCAGATCGAGCGTCCACGTGCGCCCGGCGAGAAGATTCTGGCTGACGCCGGGGTCATAGCCAAACCCGCCCGAAGCCAGCGGCGGCTCCTTGTCCAGGAGATTGGAAACGCCCAGACGAATCCGGGAGTTGCGAAGCCACGAGGAGGACTGCGGACCGAAGCTGTAACCAAGCGACAGGTTGAAGGTCAGCGTGTCCTCGATCACGTAGCGGTAGATCGTGTTCGTTCCCGTCGTGAACGGAGCGATGTACTCGGGCCGGCCCAGCGCCTCGTACTGCGCGGCGGTGATCGTCGCACCGTCGTGCGTCTTGCCGATGTAGTAGCCACCCAAGGAACCGTTCCACGCGCCGTTGCGCCACGACAGGTTGGTCGTGTTGCGATGACGGGCCGCGCCATTGGAGTAGAGGCCATTGGTGGTGATCGGCCTCACATTGGGAGGTGACAGCGTCGATTCGGACTTGGCGAGGTAGGACCAATCCGACGAGATCACGAAGTTGCCGAAGGGCGTCTGCGGGACCACGTAGCGGAAACCGAAGTCAATGCCCTCGGTCTCGCTGGTCGAGAGATTAACGAAGGGCCGGTTGACCGAGAAGATCCGGCCCGCCGCGGCCTGCCGGTTGCCAGGATTGGCGGTGTTGAAGGTCGCGAATACGGCCGCGTCCTCCGGCGTGAGCGCGAAGCGCACCACATCCGGATCGCCGCGGTACGAGGGCGTGCCGCTGCCGATATCGATCGCCCCCACGGCGACGCCGGCGGCGAGCTGCTGCGCAGTGTAGGCCTGGATCAGCGCCACATCGCTAGCCCGGATCTGCGCCGTGCTGCGCTGGCCCAGCAGGTTTGTGCGGGAGATGGTCCAGTAGTCGGCCGTCACGCTCAGACCGCGCACACCGGGGACATCGATCACGACGCCGAAGGTCTCACCCTCGGATTCTTGCGCCTTCAGGTTGGGATTGCCACCGAAGTAGGTGCGCTGGACATACGGCCCCTCGGCCGTGACCGGATTGCGGTAGATGTCGACGTCACCGGCACCAGCGGAGATCGTCCACCGCGGGCTGGTGAAAAGCGCGGCCAGGCTGGGGGCCATAAAGCCCTCGTTGTAGGAGCCACGCACCATCATCCACGAAGCGGGGCGCCAGTTGACGCCGACCTTGGGCTTGGTGGTGTCACCGAAGTCGCTGTAGTCCTCGTAGCGGGCGGAGGCGGTCAGCTCGAGGGTGTTGATCAGCGGCAGATTGCGCGCGGATGAGACCAGAGGCACCACCAGCTCGGCGTAAATGCTCGCGACCTGACGGTCGCCGATCACATCGGGCCGGGGAGGGTGCAGCAGGAAGTCATTGTTGGTCGGGTCGAGGCCGGAGCTCGCCGGATTCTCGCCCGAGAACGGAGGACGGATATCCTCGAGGTCATCTTCACGGTACTCCGTGCCCACGGCGGCCATGATGTCGCCACCCCACCAGGAGAACACCTTGCCGGAGGTGCGAAGGTCCAAGCTCGCGATCGTTGCGGTGGCGGTGCGCGCGAAGTTTTCGGTGAAGGAGCTGACGACCGACGCGGGGTTCGTGTAAGGCTGATCCACGACGACGGCGTTGCCCTGCACCTTGAACGTGTAGCCCCAGGGATTGTAGGCGCTGGCATCGGTCCGGTTGAGGGCGTTCTGCATCAGGCTCTCGCGGACATCCGGGAAGGCACCGTCCTCGCCATTGACCTCATTGTAGAACAGGGAGGTTTCCCAGGTCCACGTGTCACCGAGCTCGCCCTTCAGGCCGGCCGAGAAACGGATGACATCCGCCTGGGTATCGATGGTCTCCGCCGCCACGCCGGGCAGGGTGAGCGACACGAGGCTGACGGTGCGCGGGGCGCCCGTGAGCCGCGCGGCGCCATCGGTGCGCGCGGCGCCGGTGACGTGGTAGAAGGCAGAGCCGTAGGGATTGTACGGACTGTCGATGGGGAGAAGCTTAAGCTGATCGGAAGTCGGCGCATTGAGCGCGAGCGGCTGACGGCGCATGGTCGACTCGGAGTAGTAGAGGCCTAAGTCGGCAAAGGCCGTGATCCGCTCGTTCAGGTCGAATTCGCCGGACAGGTAGGTGTTGCCGCGACGCACGCGGGGGGACGCCATGCCGAACTGATTGAGGTCGAGATAAAACTCCGGGTTCGAGGCCCGGGTCGGCGCGACACTCGTCAGCGTAGGGACACCGTTGACCAGACGCAGGTAGTTCGCCGCGGTCGCCGTGCCGATGCGGAAGGTGGGATAGTAGCCGCGGGGCGAGCGCGCGTCGAAGGCGCTGCCGGCGATGTTGAACGGAGCCGGGGCCCGGGCGGTGACATTCGCGCTCGCGCTGAAATCACGCTCGGTGAGGAAGATCGCATCCCGATACAGCGCCTCGATCGTGCCGAAAATCCGGCCGCGGCCCTCGGCAAACGAGGTGCCAAAGGTGAAGGCGCCGCTGATGCTCTCGCCGCCACCCGCCTCGGGCGCGCCGATCTTGAGGGAGGACTCCGCGCCGTTGAACTCGCGCTTGAGCACGTAGTTGATCACGCCGGCGACGGCGTCGGAGCCATAGATGGCCGAGGCGCCGTCGCGCAGGACCTCGATGCGCTCGACGCCCTGGGTGGGCAGCTGATTGACATTCACCGCCTGGGAGAGGCCCGCCGTCATCGGATTCACCGCCATGCGGCGGCCGTTGACGAGGATGAGCGTCGCGGTGGAACCGAGATTGCGCATGTTGATGTTCGCGTTGTCACCGCGGGCACCCGAGGAGCCCAAGCGCGTCTCGTTTTCCGGGAGATTCACCACGGAGGTGAGCGACGTGAGCAGATCCACAGGCAGGACCGCATTGCGCGTGTCCATGGCGGTCTGGTCGATCACGGTGATCGGCGCGACCTTCTCCATGTCGAGGCGCTGGATGTTCGATCCGGTGACGACGAAGCTCTGCAGCGAGACCACGTCGTCCCCGGCCGGTTCGGCGGCACGCGGCGTGGCCGCAGGCGCGGATTGGGCGACCGTACTGGCGGCGGTCAGAACGAGGGCGGCAACCATCCGAGGGAAGCGGGTGGTCACAGGTGAAACGTAGGTCGAGTTCATGTGGTTCGGGAAGTGGCGTACGCTAGCGGTCACAAACGACGAATCCGTGGCCTTCGCATGACGATTACGTGACGGAGCCACTTTCCCCTCCTTGGAGAAAACCGGTGGCGGCACCGCGTTTGACTTTGGGGCCGCACACCGCCGGTATCGGTCACCTCCATGCCGCCCGCCTACGCTGAATTTGCCGACGCGTTCCCGTGGTTTTTTCCGGTGGCGGCGGCCTTGTTCGGTGCGATCGTCGGCAGCTTTCTCAACGTGGTGATCTACCGCGTGCCCGCGGGGAAATCGATTGTCCGGCCCGGCTCACAATGCGGCTGCGGCCAGCCCATTGCCTGGTACGACAACCTTCCCGTGCTGAGCTGGTTCATCCTCCGCGGCAAGGCCCGCTGCTGCGGGCGGCCCTACTCGTCCCGGTACGCTTTCGTCGAACTTCTGACGGCGGCACTCTTTCTTGCCGCATGGCTCCACTTTGCTCCGGCCAAGGCCATGGTCGGTATGGTCTTCCTCAGCGTGCTCGTGTGCGCCACGTTTATTGACCTCGACCACATGATCATCCCCGACGTGTTCACGATCGGTGGTGGGCTGGCGGGGATTGCGATTTCCTTTCTCGTTCCGTCGCTGCACGGCTTCTCCGGTGACTTCTACCTGATGGACAGTTTCCGCGCCGGATTGGCCGCAATCCAGGGTCTCCTGATTGGCTCGGGGATCGTGCTGTGGATCGCGCTGATTGCCGAGGCGGTGCTAAAGAAGGAAGCGATGGGCTTTGGGGACGTGAAGTTTCTCGGCGCGATCGGCGCATTCTGCGGCTGGCAGGGCGCGGTCTTCGCGGTCTTCGGCGGGGCAATCGTCGGTACGGTCTGGTTCGCGGTCGCGCTGATTTGGCAAAAGGCGGCGGGCAAGCCGTCCCCCGTCACGCCACGGACGGAAACCCCGGAGGGCGAGCCGGCCGATCTCGGGTTCGGCGTGCACGTCCCCTTCGGCCCGATGCTCGCGGTGGCCGCCGCCATCTACTTTCTTTGGGCGCACGTCTGGGTCGCCCGGTATTTCGAGGGCGTGTCCGTGCTGTTCTAGCGACAACGCGGCCGCAGCAGCATCCGTTTAGAAAATCCGCGCCGCACCGTCCGCGGTGCGCAGCACCAGCACATCGGGCGCGGAGCCAAAGCGCTGGGCGTAGGCGGCCCCCACCACGGTCACTTCTTCCGGACCAAAAGCTGCGTCCGTAAGCGCCATGACCGCGCCGCCAAAACCGCCGCCGGTCAAGCGTGCGCCGCGGACATGGGGAGCTTGGGCGAGCGCATCCACCAGAAAATCAAGTTCGGGCGTGCTGTTCTCAAACAGATGCTGCGAGCTCCGATGGGAGGCCGTGAGCAGACGCCCCAGCTGCGCCAGGTCACCCGCGCGAAGCGCCGCCACGGCGTCGCCCACCCGTGCGATCTCCTCGACGACATGCCGCGCGCGCCGGTGCAGCAGCGGATCAAGCCGGCCCGCCGCGGCCGCCACCCGCTCCGGTGTCGCATCCGCGAGGAGCGCGACGCCCAACGCGGCGGCCGCCTCCTGGCACTCGCGATGCCGCTGCGCGTACAAACCGTCGACCAGCGCATGCTTGGTGTGCGTGTTGAAAACCCAGAAGCAGGCATCGGCCGGAAGGGGTTCGACCGCGAAGGAGGGTCCGCGGCAGTCAATCGCCACCAGATGATCCTTGCACCCGAAACCGGACACACCTTGGTCGAGGATTCCGCACGGCACGCCCACGAATTCATTCTCCGCGTGGCGCCCGATCTTCACCAGGGTCTCAAGATCGACCGTCTGATCCGTCACCGCGAGAAAGGCCAGGGCCGAGGCAAGCTCGATGGCCGCGCTGCTGCTGAGGCCGGCCCCCGCCGGCAGGTCGGACATCACGGCGTAGTCGAAGCCCACGGGAAGCCGGCAGCCAAAACTCGGGAACGCGGCAAGGACCCCCAGCGGATAATTGGTCCACGCCGCCTCGCCCTCCGGCCGGACCGGGTCAGTCGTCGGCAGGGTCACGAGCGCACCGCCGGGCGCGCGCAGAAAGCGCCGCACCTGATCGGTGCGCGGGGCCAGCGCCACCCACACGCGGCGGTCAATCGCGGCGCCGAGCACGGTGCCTCCATTGTAGTCCGTGTGATTGCCGATCACCTCAATGCGACCGGGTGCAGCCGTGAGAATTGTCGGGGGACGACCAAACGCCGCCTGAAACACGGAGCTAATTTCCCGCTGGAGCGGGGCCACGGGCGGGGGGCCACCCGCAAAGCCCGCGGGGGTCTCGCCCGAACGGCCCTTCACCACCAGGTTCAGGAGGTATTCCATCGCAGCCGTGCGGGCGAGTCCGCGCTCGGCGACGAGTTGGTCGCAGCGCTTGATCAACTGGTCCGCCATTGCGACGCCCTGCACCGGATTGGCGCCCAGCTTGCCGCAGAGGAGGATGAGTTGCTCGCGTTCGGTCATGATTCGCCGACAACCGTGATTGTCCCCGGGCCGGCGGGCGACAAGGAAAGCGGAGCGTTCGCATCAAGCGACAGCAGCGAAAGCATGGCCAGTCCAAGCCAGCCACCCGCACCGTCAGCGACCCAGGTCCGCACTTCGCCCACCCGCTTGCCGCTTTGATACAGCGTTGCCGGGCGCTCCGCAGGGAACGAACCAAGACCAGTCACGCGCGTCAGCCGGCGGCGAACCTGGCCCATGGCCTTGAGCCGGGCCATGACCTCCTGCCCCAGATAGCAGCCCTTGGTGTAAGAAATGGCGACCGACTCGAGTCCGCCCTCGTTCGGCAGATCCGCCGGCCCGAGATCATCCGGGATCGCGGGAATGCCGGCCTGCAAGCGACTCTTTTCCAAATCATCTGCCGAGAGCACGGCCAACGGAGGGACCGGGAGTGCCACGCGGGGAGCCAGCCACTCCCAATTCTCCGCGCAGCCCCGGCGCCCGCCAAATACCCATCCGCCCGAGGGCGCCGGGACCATCGCGCCGGAATCGGGGAGCGAGCCGACCTGGGTGCGGAGCCAGTCGCCCGCCCGGTCGCCAATGAGCGTGAGCAGGGCATAGGCTTCGGTCAGGTCATCAATCACCACGTCGTCGGCGATGATGAAGCCCTCGAGACGCTCACGAATCACCGCCGCCGGAACCCGGTAGCTCACCAGCCAAACCTCCTTCGGACTCACGCGCAAAACAAAGGCGTCTGCGACCACCTTGCCCTTCTGGCTCAACAACAAGGCATACGGGGCCGCCCCCATCCGGTCTGCCCGCAGCTCCTGCGTCAGCTGCCCTTGGAGAAAACTCAGCGCGTCGTCCCCGGTCACCTTCAGGCAGGCCGCCGGGCTCAGGCAAGCGTAGCCGCAACTGTTTTCGAGCGATATCAATTTATAAAAATGTTTATTTAGAACGAGATAAGATAAAAATGAGAGAAATCTCTCAAATTTATGTTGACCAAAGGTGGCGGAAGAGTACTTGTTTAACCAATCAATTTCTCACTCCTCCCGCTTAGCGGGAGTTTTGGGGTAACTAAGAAAGCAAATGCCCGGTCGTGTAGGGGTACACGACCGGGCCACTTATTTTTCAGGACCGGCGACGCAAGCTCGGGGAACGCAGAGTCCCTCTCATCGCCAGCGACCACAAGCAGGTCACCGCTGTACGCAGGCTTGCCGGCCCGGGATGACTTGGCCCAGTTTGGGCAGTTCATGCAACGGACGTCTGATCTGAATGTGGTCGAAACTCGTGCCCTGCCCTCCCCGGCCGCGCTGCTGGCGGAGCTGCCGAAGAGCGAAGACCAGGCGGCCTTCATTGCCCAATCCCGCGAGAATATTCACCGGCTGATCTTTACGGACGACCGCCGTTTTCTGCTGATCATCGGGCCCTGCTCGATTCACGACCCCCAGGCGGGTCGCGAGTACGCCCGGCGGCTCGCCGCCCTCGCCAGCGAGGTATCCGACCGGGTGATGATCGTCATGCGCGTCTACTTCGAGAAGCCGCGCACCACGGTTGGCTGGAAGGGGCTGGTCATGGATCCTCACCTCGACGGCACGAATGACATCGCGACCGGACTGCGCATGGGCCGCGAGTTCCTCCGTGCCGTGCTGGATCTCGGCCTGCCGACGGCCACCGAGTTCCTCGATCCGATCACGCCACAGTATGTCGCCGACCTGGTGTGCTGGGGCGCCATCGGCGCCCGCACGACGGAATCCCAGACGCATCGCCAGATGGCCTCGGGCCTCTCGATGCCGCTGGGCTTTAAGAACGGCACGGATGGCTCCATCCAGACTGCGATCAATGCGGTCAAGGCCGCCTCCCAGCCCCAGACTTTTCTCGGCATCAATCTCGAGGGCGCGGCCTCGGCCGTGGTCACGCGCGGCAACCCGAACTGTCACCTCGTCCTCCGCGGCGGCAGCGCCGGTCCCAACTTTGCCCCGGAGCACATCGCCCGGACCGAGGCCATCCTGGCCAAGGCCGGCCTGCCCAAGTCGATCCTGGTCGATGCCTCGCACGACAATTCCCTCAAGCAGCCCGAGCGCCAGCCCGAGGTCGTACAGGCCCTGCTCGCGCAGATCACGGCCGGAAACACCTCGATCATGGGCGCCATGGTCGAGAGCAATCTCGGCGCCGGCAACCAGCCCTTCCCCCAAGCAAAGGACAAACTCGTCTACGGCGTGAGCATCACCGACGGCTGCATCGACTGGGCGGCGACCGAAAAGCTGGTCCGCGACATCCACGCCGCCCTCGCCCCGCGCTTCGCCACTCCGGCCCACGCCTGAACCGGCATCGGCATGAGCGTTCGTGCGCGGGGCCCCACGCACTGCTTCGTCTTTCCACTCCCTGCGTTTCCGCCGTGCACTTCGCACGCCCCCGGTTCTAACTCTCCTCACCACTATGAAAACCCCCATCCGCGTCGCTGTTACGGGTGCAGCCGGTCAAATCGGTTACGCCCTCCTCTTTCGCATCGCCTCCGGCGCGATGTTCGGTCCCGACCAGCCGGTCATCCTCCAGCTGATCGAAGCCCCCGTCGAGAAGGCCCTCAAGGCCCTCGAGGGCGTCGCGATGGAGCTTGATGACTGCGCCTTCCCGCTGCTCAAGGGAGTCGTCCAGACCTCCGATCCTACCGTCGGCTTCAAGGATGCCAACTGGTGCCTCCTCGTCGGCGCCAAGCCCCGCGGACCCGGCATGGAGCGCGCCGATCTGCTCAAGGACAACGGCAGGATCTTCATCGGCCAGGGCCAGATCATCGACGCCGTGGCCGCCGCCGATGCGCGCGTCGCGGTCGTGGGCAATCCCGCCAACACGAACTGCATGATCGCCGCCAGCCAGGCCAAGCGCCTCCCGGCCGATCGCTTCACCGCCATGGTGCGGCTCGACCAGAACCGCGCCCAGAGCCAACTTGCCCTCAAGGCCGGCGTCGATCTCACCGCAGTGAAGGACATCTTCATCTACGGCAATCACAGCCCGACCATGTTCCCGGCGTTTGCCCACGCCACCATCAATGGCCAGCCCGCCACCACCGTCATCAATGACAGCGCTTGGCTGCAGGGGCCGTTCTGCGAGACCGTCGGCAAGCGCGGCGCCGCCATCATCGCCGCCCGCGGCGCCTCCTCGGCCGCCTCCGCCGCCAACGCCCTCGTCGATCACGTGCGCAGCCTCGTCACCCCAGGCGCGATTCACTCAATCGCGGTCAAATCGCATGGCCACTACGGCTTCGATGCGAATGTCTGGGCCGGCATGCCCGTCCGCACCACGACGCCCGGCAGCTATGAGGTCATCCCCTCCTACGCCATGGACGACTTCGCCAAGTCCAAGATCGCTGCAACCAACAAGGAACTCGTCGAGGAACGCGCCGCGGTCGTCGACCTGCTCTGAGCACAAACGAGATCACACGATCTCACCTGACACGAGGCGGTCCCGCTCCGGGACCGCCTCGTTGCGTTTCCGGCCAGGCGACCAACAAGGCACCAGATAGATTAACCACGGATGCACACGGATCGGATCCAGAATCCGATGGTTTGAATCCGTGTCTATCCGTGTTCATCCGTGGTTAATAAATCTGCGCTTGAGTGGATCGAATCCTTTCGTGTGAATTCGTGTCCATTCGTGGTTATTTTTAGACCGCTTCGACGGCGAACGTCGTCGTCGGCTTCACGAATTCCTCCTGGGCCTCAACCAGCAGAATCTCGCGCGAATTCGCCTCCGCCGTGCGCTTGAGCAGGCCATAGGTGGAAGCCGCCGCCCGGCCCAGGGCCTCACCCGCCGCGCGGCTGCGAAGATAATGCACGAAAAACAAGGCCGCGATGCAGTCGCCTGCGCCGTTCACGCTGACGCCCAATTTTGGGGTGCGGACGCGCCAGAACCGCCCGCCGTCGCCGGCGATCAGGTCGATCGCGTCCACCGGCGTGTCCGCGGTGTGCGCGGACGTGACCACCACCACGCGGGGCCCCAGCGCCTGAATCGCCGTGATCGCGGCCTTCATCTCCGGCAGGGTTCGCACTTCCGTTCCCGCCAGGTAATCGAGTTCAAAGTGATTCGGCGTCACAATGTCCGCCCGGGGGACCACCTCGGCCTTCATGAACTCCGGGATGCCCGGACGCACAAAAACTCCGCGGCCCACGTCGCCGATCACCGGGTCACAGCAGTAAAGCGCCGCCGGATTGGCCGCCTTGGTCCGCGCGACGGCGGCGAGGATCGCTCCGCCAATTTCCGCCGACCCCTGATAGCCCGACAGCACGCCGTCACAGCGCGGCAGCACGCCCCGATCCGCAATGCCGTCGACCAGTTCGGTGATCGTCGGCCCGTCAAACACCCGGCCCTTCCAGGCGCCATAGCCGGTATGATTCGAAAACTGCACCGTATGAATCGGCCACACTTCCACGCCGAGGCGCTGCATCGGAAACACGGCGGAGGCATTGCCCACATGCCCGAACGCGACGTGGGACTGGATCGAGAGGAGATTCATGGCCGATCGTCAGTTTGAGCGGAATCGTCCGCTCGGAACAGCGATTTTCATGCTCGGGACGTAAACAGCCGGTGACGATTCCAGCGAAGCAGCCGCCCCGCGGACTGGATTGTCAGCACTCGGAAGCAAAAAGGCACCCGGGTGCGGGTGCCTTTGTTCTGACCGGAGCCACGATCGGGACGATCAGCCGGCGGACTTCTTCCGGGTGCCGCCACTGATGCCGCGACCCTTGCGGGCGGGCTTGGGTTTGGCGTTGAGCCAAAGGGTGCCTTCTTTTGCGTTGCGGCTGATCCAGAGGCCCTCCTCGCCGAGGTCGACATACACGGGCTTGTCTTCGGCGTCCGCGGGAATCGCAAATCCTGCGGCGACGAGCGTCGCTTGCAGCGCCTCCGCCGGTTGATTGAGCGCCGTGGCCAGCGCGCCAAGTTCAGCCGAAAAGCCGCTGCCGCGTTTGGCCGGCGTGAGCAACGCTCGGACCGCTACCAGCGGGCCGGAGGGCACTTCCAACGGGGCTGGGGATGCGACCGGGGCCGGCGCGGACGTTTCCACGGCGGGCGCAGGAGCGGCCGACGGCTCGGCTGGAGCTTCTGCAGACATTGTCCCCGCAGCGGAAGCGTCGGCCGGCGGAGCCGGCGCGGCCTCGCCTGAAGCAGCGGGCGCGGGATCGGCCTCGCCACCCTCAGCCGCCGAGCCCTCAGGGCCGGCGCCGTGGCGCTTTTCGTGACCATTGATCCAAATGCCACCGCGGCCGTCCTTATTCAGCCAATACACATTGCCGCCAATCTCGACGGGTTCAGGCTTCGCATTCGCCTGCTCGGCTGCGACCAGACCGATCGCCGCCAGCGCGGCCACGAGATCGGCCTCCGGCTGCTTCAGGGCCTTGGCGAGATAACCGGTGGAACCGGAGAAGCCCGGACCGCGACGGTTGCGGCGCATGTGCGGACGAATCTTGTCGAGCAGCCCCTCGCCAGCCGGCAAAGGCTCGGGCGGCGCACCCGGCGCAGCATCAGCCGGGGCCGCCGGCCTGGCCTCTGCGCCCTGCGCCGGCCGGTCACGGTCACGTTCGCGGTTGCGATCCCGGTCGCGGTCACGATCGCCCCGGCGGTTCTCGTTCTCGGGCTTCTTGACGGCGGCGGCCGCCTCGGCCGCGAGCTCCACGGCCGCAGGATCATCCGCGGCCAGTTTTTTCGCCTGCGCGATCCGGAAGACCGGACGCGGTTTCTCCCGCACGTTGAGGAAGAGCTGGCCCCGCTGGTTGCGATTCAACCAATAGAGAT
>CAMAXB010000028.1 GCA_945862035.1 Opitutus sp. GAS368 | reverse complement strand
ACGCCGGACGACGAGGAGGAAGGCGACGAAACCGAAGCGCGGCTCCGTCTGCTCGGCCTCGATTCGGCGTCGGAGGTCGCAGACGAGGGTCAGCCCTGCCCGGACTGCCACGGCCAGCGGCTGAATCGGATTGCGCGATCCGTGAAACTACATTTCCGCACCCCGCAGGTTCCGCTCTCGCTGCCCTCGCTCCTCACCCTCACCCCGGCTCAACTCCTGGCGCAGCTTCGCGCGCTCGAGCTCGACGAACGCGGCAAGCGGATCACTCAGGACATCGTTCCGCAGATCGAGGAGCGCCTCAAGTTCCTCGATCACGTGGGGCTTGGTTATCTGTCCCTTGACCGTCCCACCGACACCCTCTCGGGCGGAGAGGCGCAGCGGATCCGGCTCGCGGCCCAACTCGGCACCAATCTTGCCGGCGTCCTCTACGTGCTGGATGAGCCCAGCATTGGTCTGCACGCCCGTGACAATGACCGTTTGATCGACACGCTCGTCTCCCTCCGCGACAAGGGAAACTCCGTTCTGGTGGTGGAGCACGATGACGAACTGATGGAGCGGGCGGACCGGATCATCGACCTCGGACCTGCCGCCGGCATTCACGGCGGCGAGCTCCTGGCCAACGGCACGCCGGACGAGATCAAGCGAAGCGACCGCTCGCTCACCGGCCTCTTTCTTCAACGCGGTATCGCGCACCCGCTGCGGGGCGCCTACCGCGAGATCGCCGCCGGCCAGAGCGGCGCCAAGGGTCGCCCCAAGACGCCGGCTGATTGGCTCGAACTCAAGGGCGTGGCGTTCCGTAACCTGCAGGACTTCGACCTCCGCCTGCCGCCCGGCCGCTTGGTGATGGTCGCCGGGCCGAGCGGCGCCGGAAAATCGACCCTCTTCCGTGATGTCCTGCACCCGGCCGTCACCTATGCGATCAAGCAGCGCAAGGAGCGCCTGACCGGAAAGGACTTCCTCAAGGGGACCGGATTCCCCGCCGCTCCGGCCGGCGTTCCACCCTTCGCCGAATTGCGCGGCGCATCCGGCTTCCGCTCGGTCATCGAGGTCGATCAAGCCCCCATCGGGAAAACGCCCCGCTCCACGCCGGCGACCTACCTCGGAATTTTCGACCTCATCCGGCAATTCTTCGCCGCCCTTCCGGAAGCAAAAATGCGGGGCTTTGCCGCGGGCCGTTTCTCCTTCAACACCGCCGGTGGCCGTTGTCCGACCTGCGAGGACGCCGGGCGGATTCGACTGGAAATGGCGTTCATGCCGGACACCTACCTCCCTTGCGATGATTGCCGGGGACGCCGCTATGGACCCGAACTCGACGACGTGACGTGGAAGGGCAAGTCCATTGGCGAGGTGCTGCAACTGACCTTCGAGGAGGCGGCAACCTTCTTCGATTTTCATTCCCAGCTGTCCCAAGTCTGCGCGCTGATGGTGGGCTGCGGGCTGGGCTACCTCACGCTGGGGCAGAGTTCGCCCACCTTGTCCGGCGGCGAGGCCCAGCGGCTGAAGCTTGTCACCGAACTGACCCGCGGGCTCGCCAGCTACACCGAACGCTCGCGCGGCGAACGGCCGCGCAATCTCTACCTGCTTGAAGAGCCGACGATCGGGCTGCACCTCAGCGACTGCGAACGACTCATCCAAGTCCTCCACTCGCTGGTCGACCAAGGCCACACGGTGGTCGTGATCGAGCACCATCTCGATCTCCTGGCGGAGGCCGATTATGTGATCGAACTCGGGCCGGGCGGCGGTCCGGACGGCGGACATCTCCTCTATCAAGGCCCGCTGGCCGGTCTGCTCACGACCAAGGGAAGCCCCACGGCGCCCTACCTCCGGTCGAAGCTGACTGCGAAACGGACCACCACGAGCCCCGCGATGAGACCCTGAACGCTCCGGCCGGAGGCGCTGCGCAAGTTCGGCCCCGGACGGCGGAGCGCGTAGCCTCACCTTAGTCCCCCTTGACCGACTGGTGGTGCTGCTTGCCAGTGTCCTGCACGGTCTTGATCAGCGGGCCCGTTGAAACAGGCTTGAGCAACGAGCGAAACAACGCCGCCTCGTTCACGCTTCGCAGCAATATTTTGGATTTCAGGTAGCCCGTCACCCGCATGCGCTGCATGTGAGGATACTCCTCCCGCGCCGAACGGTCACCGGGACCAGCTGCCGATCGACCTACTCAACCCCGACGTCGTTCACGCCCGCACGGATCTCGGAAACACACTGCTCCATCAGGGCTGCCGAAAACGGCACCCTCGACCGCTTTCCTGCTGCATTCCTGACCCGCAAAACCTTGTCCTCGCCAATGCCAGCGGGGAGTCGGTTCTGCACGTGGCCGTCCTCAACGGTCATCTCGATCCGTTGTCTCTCGAGTTTCTCACCGAAAACAGTCTTCTGCTGCGCACGAATCCCGGGGATACGGTGCTGCGCGCGCCGCCATCGCGGGGCACCGGCAACAAGTGCCCGCCTCGGCTTTGAGTCACAACAATTTGGTCCAAGCCAGCAAGTCAGGCTATACCCCATCCCTGCCGCCGCCGAGACCGGCCGGCGCGGGAAGATCCCGCCCACCACCCGGACGGTGGACCTCTTGCTTACGTGCAACGACCACGGCGATGCGCCCCTCCATGCCGCGGCCCATGAAGGGGGGGTATCTCAGTCAGATCCCGTGGAAGATTCTGACGGACGAGCTGCTCTTGGTCCGCAACGACGATGACGTCACGCCGCGGCGCACCGCGGTCCGTCGCGGGTTCATTGAACAGTTGCCCGAGCATCTCCGGCCCGAGCTGGAAGGTCCGCTCAAGCGGGCGTGCAATCGACCCGGTTTCTCGTGGCCGCGGTTTTGGTGGGACCCTGCGTTTCCGTACCGTTGTGCGAAAAGTCGCCGATTCGTTCCGTTTCGACCTTGAATTGGGCTTTCCTCGCGCGCGCCGCCTGCTTCACTCAACCTTGGATCTGTCCCCTCCCTTACCCATGAACACCACGATCACCGCCATCACGGCCCGCGAAATCATTGATTCGCGAGGCAATCCGACCGTTGAGGTCGACGTTCGCCTCTCCGACGGCACACTCGGGCGGGCCGCCGTGCCCTCCGGCGCCTCCACCGGCGAGCACGAGGCCCTGGAACTGCGCGACGGTACCCTTCCTTCCAAGGCGCTGCCCAAGGGCGTCGACGGCAAGAAGCGCTACCTCGGCAAGGGCGTCCTTGCGGCGGTTGGCAACGTCAAGGGCATCATCGCCCCGGCCCTGGTCGGCGCCGACGCAACCGACCAGGTTGGAATCGACCTGGCCATGATCAAACTCGATGGCACCAAGACCAAATCGAAGCTTGGCGCCAACGCCATCCTTGGCGTCTCGCTCGCCACGGCCCATGCCGCCGCGGCCTCGCTCGGCCAGCCCCTCTACAAGTACCTCGGCGGCCCGAACGCCAAGGTCCTGCCCGTGCCGATGATGAACATCATGAACGGAGGCGCCCACTCCGACGCCCCGATCGACTTCCAGGAGTTCATGATCCGGCCGGTGAACTTCAATTCCTTCGCCGAGGCGCTGCGCGCCGGCGCCGAGGTTTTTCACGCCCTCAAGAAGGTGCTGAAAGCCAAGGGGCTCTCAACCGCCGTCGGTGACGAGGGCGGCTTCGCTCCCAATCTCGCGTCGACCACGGATGCGCTCGACGCAATCGCCGACGCCGTCAAGGCCGCGGGCTACAAGCTGGGCAAGGACATCATGCTCGCGCTCGATGTCGCGGCCTCCGAGTTTTACGACAAGAAGTCGGGCAAATACATCTTCAAGAAGTCCGACGGACGCCAGTACTCGGGCGATGAGCTCGTGGCGTTCTACAAGGACCTCTGCGCGAAATACCCGATCGATTCGATCGAGGATGGCTGCGCCGAGGGCGACTGGGTCACCTGGAAGAAGCTCACCGACACGCTCGGCGACAAGGTTCAGCTGGTGGGCGACGATCTCTTCGTCACGAATGTCGAGTTCCTCAGGAAGGGCATCGAGACCGGCACCGCCAACTCGATCCTCGTCAAGGTGAACCAGATCGGTTCCCTGACTGAGACCCTCGACGCGATCGAGCTCGCGAAGAACAACGGCTACACGACGGTCATTTCCCACCGCTCGGGCGAGACCGAGGACGTCACGATCGCCGACATCGCCGTCGCGACCAATGCCGGCCAGATCAAGACGGGCTCCGCCAGCCGCTCCGACCGTGTCGCGAAGTACAACCAGCTCCTCCGCAGTGAGGAAGAGCTCGGTTCGACCGCGATCTACGCCGGCCGTCGGTAAGACACCAGCCCGCTTCGCGTTTCCTTCAAGGCCGTCCCGCCTCGCGCGAGACGGCCTTTTTCTTGATCGATGTGGCTGGCCTCGCCGAGGCCGGTACCTTGACGAGGACGCGCATCAATCATGGACCGGCCTCAGCGAGGCCAACCACACCATCCTCTCACTCCACGCGCAGGATGTAACCGCGGAGATACTCACTTTCCGGCATCGTCACGAGCACCGGGTGGTCAGGCGGCTGGTGGCAGAACTCTACCACCTGAACCTTGCGCTTGGCATCGGCCGCGGCCTGCGCCAGCACACTGCGCAGTTCGGCGTCCTGCATGTGATGCGAGCAGGTGTAGGTGGCCAGAATCCCACCGGGCGCCAAGCGCTGCATCGCACGAAGGTTGATATCCTTGTAGCCGCGCAGCGCGCCCTCGAGCGCACTCTTCGACTTGGCAAACGGCGGCGGGTCGAGGACGATCACATCCCATTTGGGTTCGTCGGGGCGCGCCGGATCATTCAGCCAATCGAACACGTTCGCGACCGTGAACGACGCTTTCACGGCGTTTCGCTCGGCGTTGCGGCGGGCCTGTCCGATCGCATCCTCCGCGCTATCCAATCCCAAAACCTCGGAGGCTCCCGCCCGGGCGGCGTGCAGCGCGAACGAGCCTTGATTGCAAAACGCATCCAGCACGCGCTTACCGGCTGCGTACCTCGCGACGGTGCGGTGCTGTTCTCGCTGGTCGAGGTAGAAACCCGTCTTTTGGCCGCTCTGCAGATCCAGCCAGTAATCAAAGCCATCGATCTTTTCCCAGCGCGGCGCCCACGCCTGGCCAGACCGGGTGCTCACCCCCAGCGGCAGTCCCTCCAGGCGCCGAATGGTGGCGTCGTTGCGCAGGATGATCTCGGCAGGGCTCAGCAGCTCGCCCAACAGGCCGACCAGCAGCGCCGTGCGCTGCTCCATCGCCAATGTCTGCACCTGCAGCACCAGCGTATCGCCAAACTGGTCCACCACGACACCCGGGAGGTCGTCCGATTCGGACCAGACCAGTCGGCGATGACGATCGTCCGCTGGCCGCTTGCCGATGGCTCGTTGCAGCGCGCCACGCAAAAAGGCCTCGTCGAGCGACACCCGCTCGCGATTGATCCGCCGCCAGATGATCTGGGAGCGGCTGTTGTAGATGCCGGTGCCGAGGGGACGACCCGAGCGATCGCGGCACTCCACGACGCCACCGTCGTTTTCCGCCGGCAGCAAGGCCTCCACCTCATTGGCAAAGACCCACGGATGTCCGGCGAGGACCCGGGCCTTGGCGTTGGCTTTCAACTTGAGCATCGGAACAGACGACATCCCGCCATCATCGCGCCCCGCCGCTCCCGGAGAAGCCTAAAACAACCCCGCCGACAAACTCCCGCCACCCACCGCCATCAAGTAACCTATTGGGTTACTTTGGCCCCGCCCGAGGGGCAATTTAAACTTCCCCTCGCCGTCCGGGCGCTGTTCCCTCAGCACTTACGCCATGTCGCCCGCCCAGGAAATCGCCCGCCGCCGCACCTTCGCGATCATCTCGCATCCCGATGCGGGCAAAACCACGCTCACCGAGAAGTTCCTGCTCTATGGCAACGCCATTCACTTGGCCGGCACGGTCACGGCTCGCAAAAGCCAGCGTGCGACCACGTCAGACTGGATGGAACTGGAGAAGCAGCGCGGCATCTCCATCAGTTCCACCGTTCTGCAGTTCGACTACCAGGGCTTCGCGGTTAACCTGCTCGATACGCCCGGGCACAAGGACTTCTCGGAAGACACCTATCGCGTGCTGACCGCCGTCGACGCCGCCTTGATGGTGATCGACGCGGCCAAGGGCATCGAGCCGCAGACCCGTAAGCTTTTCGAGGTCTGCAAGCGACGCGGGGTGCCGGTCTTCACCTTCATGAACAAGTGCGACCGGCCGACGCTGAACCCCATCGATCTGCTCGATGAGTTGGAGCGCGTCTTGGGTCTCGCGCCCTGTGCCGTCACCTGGCCACTGGGCAATGGTCCGGGCTTCCGCGGGGTCTACGACCGGCGCTCCGCCGAAGTTCATCTGTTCGAACGCACGCCCCACGGCGCGTATCGCGCACCGGTCAACGTGACCGGGCTCAAGGATCCCATCGTCCGCGACAAGCTTGATGACTACACCTTCGACCAGGTGTCCGAGCAGATCGAGATCCTCGATGGCGCCAGCGCGCCCTTCAATCTCGCCGATGTGCAGGCGGGCAGGCAGACGCCGGTGTTCTTTGGCTCGGCCGTCAACAATTTCGGCGTGCAACTCCTACTGGAGGGCTTTCTCCGCAATTCCATTCCGCCCACCACGCGACGCTCGGTCAGCATGAACGTACCGGGTGCCCCGGCGCCCACGCAGGCTCGGGAAATCCCGGTCACCCACGAGAAGTTTTCCGCCTTCGTCTTCAAGATTCAGGCCAATATGGACCCGAGGCACCGGGATCGCATCGCCTTCGTGCGGGTCTGCTCCGGCCAGTTCACCCGCGACATGAACGTCGTCCACCAGCGCACGGGACGCACCGTGCGTCTGTCTTCCTCCCACCGGCTTTTCGGACAGGAACGCGAAACCGTGGACGAGGCCTGGCCCGGCGATGTGATTGGCCTGGTTGGACACGACGCCTTCGGTATCGGGGATACGCTCACTGAGGATCGCGGAATCATCTACGACGAGATTCCCCGTTTCCCCTCGGAGGTCTTCACCTACATCTCAAATCCCAATTCTGGCGATTCCAAGAAGTACCGGGCCGGTCTCGAACAGCTGCTGCAGGAGGGTGTGGTCCAGTCATTCCAGCCGCGCAACGCCCCGCCCGGGGCCACCCTGCTCGCCGCGGTCGGGGTTCTGCAGTTCGAGGTCGTGCAGTACCGTCTCAAATCAGAGTACAACGCGGAGTCCCGGCTCGACGCCACCCCCTGGACGCTGCTGCGCTGGCTCGAGCCGCACCCGGTGCTCAAGGACACGAGCACCTTGATCGTCGCCAGCGGCGTGACCTTCGGGGTCGACAAGTTTGACCAGCCCATTGTCCTTTTTCCGAATGACTGGACGATGCGGTACTTCACCGAGAAGAACCCGGAACTGAAGCTGCACGAACTGCCGATCGAGCAGACGCGGTGAATCGAGTGACGTAATGCCGCTCGCCGCGGTGCGTAGGCGGAGACGTGCATTCTTGCCGGCGCCCCGCCGCTTTCGGCTCGCCCACCCAGAGAAAAAGTCCTGTGGTTCGCGCATGTCCTTCGCGTGTCGGCTGAGCCGGCTCTTTTTCCTCCTTTTTGCCTGCGGCGGGCTCCTCGCGTCGGCCGCTGATTATAAGGGAGCGATCGTCATCGACGCCGACTCGGGGCAGACGGTCTTCGCGGATAATGCCGATGTGGTCTCACCTCCGGCGAGCGTGACCAAGCTCATGACCTTCCTCCTGGTGCATGACCGCCTCGCCGGGGGCTCCCTCACCCTCCAGACTCCCGTGTTCGTCAACGCGGAGGCAGCGACCACCGGAGGCTCGCAAGTTTACCTCGCTGAAAAGGAAGTCTTTCCCGTCGAGGACATGCTCTACGCCTTGATGATCAGCTCGGCGAATGATGCCGCCACCGCACTCGCGATTCACATCGCCGGATCCCGGAACGCCTTCGTTGCGCTGATGAACGCACGGGCCCGGGAGCTCGGCATGACCCGCACGACCTTCCGCAGCCCCCACGGCCTGCCGCCTTCGAATCGCAGGATTGCGGACGGCGACCTGACCTCACCGCGTGATCTTGCCCTGCTCAGCCGTCACCTGCTCACGCAAACCGATGTGCTGAAGTATGCCGCCGTCAAAATCCGGATATTTCGGCCGGGCCCCAAGCAGATCGAGATGCGCAATCACAACAATCTGCTGGGCAAGGTCGCCGGGGTCGACGGGCTGAAAACAGGGTTCACCCGCGGCGCCGGTTTCTGCCTGGCTGCCACCGCGCAGCGCAACGGTCGGCGCCTCATTGTGGTCACGATGGGCTCGGCGGAGAGCAAAGTGCGCGACCTCGCGGTGGCCAACCTGATCGAAAAGGGATTTGCCGCCCTTCCACCGATTCCGGTCCTCGCCCTATCCGGAGCCGGTCCGGCCCCGGCAAGCGTCACTCCACCCTCCGCCAAAGCTGCTCCGGTCGTCAGGCCGGGCAAGGATCCCGCAATCACCCCCGCTCCCGCGGCGGCCGAAGCCCCACCTCCGGTCCGATTTGTCCTACCCGCTCGCCCGGAGTAAGCGGACTCGCCCCCGGGCCTGGATTAGGTTTTCCTTTTTCAATGCGCTTCCTCCGCACGCTTGTTGCTGTTCTCGCTGTCGCCTGGGGGTTCCCGGCTATGGCGCAAAGGGCGCCGCTCGTTGTGACCGCCAATCCCCTGCTGAGCGACTTGGTCCGCTCGCTGGCCGGTGATGCGGTCACCACGCACTGCCTCCTGCCGGCGGGAGTTCGCTACCAGGACTACGAGCCCACCTCGGAGGATGCCAAGGTTCTCGCCGACGCCGCCCTGCTTGTCGTCAACGGCCTCGAGCTCGAACCCTCGCTCGAGCCCCTCTCATTCGAGGCGGGGTTCTCCGGCGAGGTCATTTTAGCAGGTGAGGGATTTTCCCTGCTGAACACCGAGGGAGAACTGCAGGACCCGGTAACGGGACCGGGTACGGATCAGGGACTCCCTGACCCCTATGCGTGGCACGACCCAAGAAACGTTCGGACCTACGTGCAGACGATCGCCCTCGCTCTCAGTGATCTGCTGCCCACGCGCGCCGCCGAGATCGATGCCCAGCTCCGGGTGTACCTCCAGCAACTCGATGCCGCGCATGCCTACGCGGAGGAGCAATTCGCTCCCCTGAGCGGCAACCGTCGCCACCTGGCTACCTCGCTGGACTTCCTCGGTTACCTGGCGCACGCCTATCAGTTCACCCTCGTGCCCATTCCTGGACCCGGTGCGGGCCTCCAGCCCTCGAGCCCCGCGGCCCAGATGCTGGCGGATGGCTACCGGCAGCTCGGCTATCCCGCTGTTTTTGTTCCGGCGGACGCGGGCTCCCGCACGCTGCGCTTCATCGCCTCGGAATCAGATGTCACCATCGTTGCATCGCTTTCCGAGGGACCAGGAACCGGGGAAAGCTACCTGCAGACCTTCCGCACCAATGTCGATGCCATCGCCAAGGCATTGCGCATCCCGGATGTGTCAGCCCTTCCGCAACCGGAGCCGCTCAATCCGATCATGCATGAATTGCCGGCCAGCGCGTTGCCACCGGAACGTGAGTGAGACACGAGGCGAGCCCTGTCGCGCGTTCCCCATTGGCCAAATTGCGACCAGACGTGCCCGGTTGACTTGACCGCGGTCACGCACGGCTCCTCGGCCGCCTGAAGTCGGTTCAGTGCTCGTGCCGGAGGACCAGCACAATGACACCGAGGAAGAGAAAGAGCGTGCCCAGCAGGCCGGATTCCCAGCGCTCGAAGCGCTTCAGCTCGAACCGACCGAAGCCCACGAGCGTCAGCCAGGTAAACAGCGTCATGCCCGTCAGCGTGGCGACCGCGAGGATGCCGCTCAGCAGGAAGAAGCCCGGCCAGCCAAACTGCACGCCCGAGAGGTAGATCGGCAGAAACCCCTCGCAGGGCGAAAGGGTCAGCATGAGGAACAGCCCGCCGATGGCCGCGCGGTCGCCCGACAGCAGCTCGCTATCCTGTAATTCGTGCTCCCAGTGACTGCTGCTCTCCTTGCCACAGTGGACCGTGGCATGATGGTGACTGCCGGCAACGACGTGATGACGGATTCCCGCGCCGCGAAACTGCTGCCAGAGATAGTAAAGGCCGACGGCCAGCAGGATGACGCCGGCAATCTGCGAAAAGGTGTGGCCGATCTCCTCATCCACCGTGAAGCCGAACCAGGCGATGCCCAAGCCGAGCAGGCTGGTCAAAGCGACATGCCCAAGGCCCGCGAAGGCCGCAACCGCCAGCGTCTTGCTTCGGCTCCAGCCGCGCGCCCGTGACACCAGTACGAACGGCAGCCAGTGCGTCGGGATGGCCGCATGAAAAAACGCAACGGTGAAGCCGGTCGCCGCGATAGTCGTCAGAATTGGGTCAGTCATGAGATGGGTCGAACGGCCACTCGAGCAAACGTGGCAAGCCCCTGCGCGGCGGAGCGCGAAATGATGTTTCCACCAGCGTTTTCTGTGTTCACGTTCACGTCTCCATGGCACCCGACCTCCCAGCCGTCAAAGCCTACCTCCTCGGACTGCAGGACAACATCTGCACGGCCCTCGAGGCCGAGGACGGGGGCGCCACCTTCCGGGAGGACGCGTGGGCCCGCGCAGAGGGTGGCGGAGGCCGCACCCGCATCATGAGCGAGGGACAGGTTTTTGAGAAAGGCGGAGTCGGCTTCTCCCATGTGCACGGAACCCGACTCCCCCCTACCGCGACGGCTCACCGCCCGGAACTGGCGGGCAAACCTTGGCAGGCGCTGGGCGTCTCGCTCGTCATCCACCCCCGCAATCCCTACATTCCGACCAGCCACGCCAACGTCCGCTTCTTCATCGCGGATCCGGCGGGGGCGGCCCCGGTCTGGTGGTTTGGTGGCGGCTTCGACCTTACTCCCTACTACGGTTTCGAGGAGGATGCGACCCATTGGCATCGCACGGCGCGCGCGGCGGTGGCCCCGTTCGGCCCCACGCTTTATCCCCGCTTCAAGCAAGCCTGCGACGACTATTTTTACCTGAAGCACCGGGCCGAACCGCGCGGCGTGGGCGGGCTCTTCTATGACGATTTTTCCGAGCTTGGTTTTGAGCAAAGTTTCGCCCTGATGCGGAGCGTAGGCGACCATTTCATCCCCGCGTACCGGCCAATCGTCGCCCGCCGAAAAACCATGGCCCACGGGACCCGGGAGCGGGATTTCCAGCTGTATCGGCGCGGGCGCTACGTCGAGTTCAACCTCGTCTGGGACCGGGGCACCCATTTCGGCCTGCAGAGCGGCGGGCGGACGGAGTCGATCCTCATGAGCCTCCCCCCGCTGGTGACCTTCAAGTACGACTGGCACCCCGAGCCCGGCAGCGCCGAGGCGAGGCTCTACGATGTCTTCCTCAAGCCGAGGGACTGGGCAGACTCCGCCGCCACCGCATAGGACCGCCGACGCCTGCCACGACCGACCACCCGGCCGAATCCCCCGCCACGCCTCCCCGGCCAACTCCCTTGTCCATGACCTCCCGCGAACGTTTCCTCGCCGCCTGTGCCTGCCAGCCACTCGATCGCCCACCGATCTGGGTTATGCGCCAGGCCGGCCGCTATCTCCCGGAATACCGCGCGCTCAAGGCGAAGTCGTCCTTCCTTGAGATGGTCCGCACCCCGGCGCTTGCGCTGGAGGTCACGCTTCAGCCGCTGCGGCGCTTCGCGCTCGATGCCGCCATTCTTTTCTCGGACATCCTCGTGATCCCCGAAGCGCTCGGTCAGGGCTATGCATTCCGTGACACCGGCGGCATTGCCATGGCCTATCGGATCGACACCCGGGCCCAAGTCGACGCGCTCGCTCCCGCCTCGGCCGTTCCGGACCGGCTGCGCTACGTCGCGGACGCCCTCGGTCTGCTCAAGCGCGAGTTGGACGGATCCAAGGCCCTGCTCGGCTTCGGCGGTTCCCCCTGGACCCTCGCGACCTACATGGTGGAGGGCGGCAGCTCCGATGATTTTGAGCGGATCAAGCTGCTCTTTTACACGGATCGCGCCCTTTTCGACGCCCTGCTGGAGAAACTGACGGAAGCCCTGATCGTCTACTTCAAGCTGCAGATCGCGGCGGGCGCCGATGCGATCCAGATCTTCGACTCGTGGGGCGGCATCATCGCCGGTCCCGACTACGAGGCCGCGTCGCTGCAATGGATCCGGCGCATCGTGGCGGCACTGCCGGCTGATTTTCCGATCATCCTGTATGCGAAGGGCACGGCGCCCCACCTTACGGATCAGGCGTTCACCGGCGTTCGGGTAGTGAGCGTCGACTGGACCAATGAGCTCGCGGTGGTTCGTCGCACGCTCCCCGCCAATGTGGCCGTGCAGGGCAATCTCGATCCGGTGCTGATGCAGACGACGCCGACAATTGTCCGGCGTGAGGCCGGTCGGCTGCTGGAATCGATGCGGGGGACCGCCGGTCATATCTTCAATCTGGGACACGGCATCACACCCTCGGCCCGGATTGAGTGCATGGAAGCCTTGGTGGAGACCGTCACTCAGTGGAAATGACATTCCGGTTCGCGCGCAAAGGCTGCCAAGAATTGCGCAGCCGGGCAGGTCGCTGATGCGCTAATCTGCCGACCACCGTGACCTCATCCTCAGCCGCATCCGCCCTCCCCGTCGCCGTCATTGGTGGCGGGATCACTGGTCTCAGCGCCGCCTATCATCTCATGAAGGCCGGCCGTTCGGTTCGCCTGTTTGAGGCCGCGCCGCGGCTCGGCGGTGTCATCCGGACCGAGCAGGTAGACGGGTGGTTGATCGAGGCCGGTCCCAACTCCCTCCAGGAAAACTCAGTTGAGCTGTCGTCGCTGATCGAGGAATTGGGTCTCCGGCCGGAGAAACGTCTCGCGCTGCCCGGAGCGCGCAATCGCTACATCCTTCGGCACGGCAAACCCTGCGCCGCGCCGCTTTCGCCGCCGGCACTGCTCACCTCTCCGCTCTTTTCGTTCGGAGGAAAGCTTCGGATCTTGGGCGATCTCCTCTGTCGCCCGCGCACGCGCATCCAGGATCTCAGCTTGGCCGACTTCGCCCGGGACCATTTTGGACAGGAGTTCGTCAACTACGCCCTGAACCCGTTTGTGTCCGGAGTCTATGCGGGCAACATCGAAAAGCTGTCGGCGAGGCATTCCTTTCCCAGCCTGTGGGAATCGGAGCGTACGCACGGCTCCATCATCCGCGCCCAGATCGCCGCCGCCAAAGCCAAGCGGGCGCGGGGTGAGCGGACCGGCGCACCGCCCATTGTCTCATTTCGCACGGGTTTGGAGGCCCTGCCCCAAGCGCTCGGTTCACGTCTCCCCCGCGGCTCGGTTGAGTTAGAAGCGCGGGTGGAGGGGCTGACCCCCGGGCCGACGTGGCGGGTGATCTGGAGCCGGGACGGGACAACGCAGACCGAGGAGTTCACCTCCGTCGTTCTGGCGCTGCCTTCCGCCGCACTCGCGGAAATTTCTGTCGGCACGCTCGGAGAACGTCCCCTCGCCGCTGTCGAGGCCATCGATTACCCGCCGGTCTCTTCCCTCTTTCTCGGCTACCGGCGAGCGCAAATCGCCCATCCATTGGACGGCTTTGGGTTGCTGGTGCCGTCGGTCGAGCAGCGCGCAGTGCTGGGCATTCTTTTTTCCTCCAGCCTTTTCGAGGGCCGTGCGCCGGAAGGACATGTCGCGATTACCGTGATGGCGGGCGGGGTGAACCGTCCGGACCTGGGCAGACTGGCGATTTCCGAGCTTCTGCCCAAGGTTCGGGAGGAACTAGCCGGAATGCTCGGCGTGACCGGGGACCCCGTCTTCATGCGTCACAACGCCTGGCCACGGGCGATTCCCCAGTACAATCTCGGCTATGAGCGCCATCTGGAAGTCATGGAGCGATGCGAGCGGGACTATCCGGGGCTCCTGATCGGTGGCCAGGCCCGCGACGGCATAGCGCTGACCGCCTGCATTGCCGCGGGGCGGAAGCTGGCCACACGGGTTGGTGCGCCCTGACGGGGGGCGGGAGCCTTTCCCGGACAGCCTGACGTCTCGTTTCAGCCTCGGGCCTCCTTTCGGGAAAATGCGGACGATCAACGAGCCATGCAGGAACGAAAACGAGTGACCGGAAACCGTTCGCAACCCTTGACTCCCCCCCGTCGCGCCCTAGCCTCTGCGCCTTTTCTTTGGCATGGCGCAAGACCTTAAAGACACGCTGCAGCTTCCCAAAACGGACTTTCCGATGCGGGCCAATCTCACCGGCCGCGAGCCGGGGCGCCTAACCCACTGGGACAAGCTCGGGCTGTATGCCGCGATTCAGCGCAAGCGGTCGGATCGCCCCGCCTTCGTGCTTCATGACGGCCCCCCGTTCACCAACGGGGACGTTCACATTGGCACCGCGCTGAACAAGACCCTCAAGGACCTCGTCAATCGCTACAAGTCGATGCGCGGTTTCCGTACGCCGTACGTTCCGGGCTGGGACTGCCATGGCCTGCCGATCGAGCAGAAGGTCATGCGCCAGTTGCAGTCCGAGGGCAAGCAGGTCTCGACCGCCGAGATGCGCACCCGGTGCGACGCCTTCGCCGAAGGTTGGATCGCCAAGCAGACAACCCAGTTCAAGCGCCTCGGCGTGCTGGCCGATTGGTCCAGCGAGTACAAGACGAAGGCTCCCGCCTACGAGGCCGACATCATCCGCACCTTTTCCTCGTTCGTGGAGAAGAACCTCGTCTACCGTTCCAAGAAGCCGGTGTACTGGTCGATCCCGTTCGAAACCGCGCTCGCCGAAGCCGAGATCGAGTACAGGGAGCACATTTCCACCGCGATTTGGGTGAAGTTCGCGGTGCCCGCCACCGAGGCCGCGAAGTTCAACCTGCCCTCCGACAAGCCACTCTTTGTTGTTATCTGGACGACCACCCCTTGGACGATTCCGGCCAATCTCGCGATCGCCGTGCATCCCGAGGTCGACTACGTCGTCGCCGATCTCGGCGCAGAGCGGATCATCGTCGCCGAGGCGCTGCTTTCGCCGGTCCTCTCCGCGGCGAAGATTGACGCCTCCCCAGTAACCGCGTCCCGCGTCAAGGGAGCGGCGCTTGAGAAGCTTGCCGCTCGCCACCCCTTCATCGACCGCCCCTCGCCTGTTGTGCTCGCGGATTATGTGACGACCGACAGCGGCACCGGCGCCGTGCACACGGCCCCGGGTCATGGTGCGGAGGACTATCTCACCGGCCTCAAGTACGGGCTCGCGATCTATTGCCCGGTCGGTGACGACGGCAAGTACCTCGATGACGGTCAGGTTCCGGCGGACCTCGTCGGGATCACCACGCTCGAAACCGTGGAGGACATCGCCGCCAAGAAGCCATCGCCGGCCAATCTTGCGGTCCTGAGGAAACTGGCCGGAGCCGGTGCGCTGCTCGCCAAAGCGAAGTACACGCACAGCTACCCGCATTGCTGGCGCTCGAAAACGCCCATCATTTTCCGCGCGGTCGACCAGTGGTTTGTCGGCCTTGATCGCACCGCTGGCTCCAGCCCGTCGTCCCGCGCGACTGCGCTCGCGGCCATCGGAGGCGTCCAATGGGTTCCCGGCTGGGGCGAAGCCCGCATTCGGGGCGCAGTCGAGGCCCGACCCGACTGGTGCATCAGCCGACAGCGCTCCTGGGGCGTGCCCATCATAGCATTTTACGGTCCCGACAAGCAGGCCTATATCGATGCCGTCGTCGTTCGCGCCGTGGCCGACAAGATTGCGACCAAGGGCACCAACTTCTGGTACGATGCCACGCCGGCCGAGATCCTCGCAGGCATCACCCTTCCCGCCGGCTGGCCGGCAGCGAGCGAGCTGACCTGCGGGCGCGACACACTCGACGTCTGGATCGACTCCGGCTCGTCGCATGCAGCCGTTCTGAAGCGGCAGCAAGGCGGGACGCAGTGGCCCGCCGACCTCTACCTTGAAGGCAGTGACCAGCACCGCGGCTGGTTCCAGTCGTCGCTCTGGACGAGTGTCATCGCCTTCGACGCGGCGCCCTACAAGGCAGTCCTCACGCATGGTTTCATCGTCGGCGAGGACGGCAAAAAGATCTCCAAGTCGGGCCAATACGAGAAACCTCCGACCTCCGACAATTACATCGCCCAATACGGAGCAGATGTAATCCGGCTCTGGATCGCGTCGCAGGATTTTTCGCAGGACATCACCATCTCCGAGAAAATCCTCAACAACGCGGCGGAAGCCTACCGGCTGTTTCGCAATACCTTCCGCTACCAGTTATCCGTCCTCTGTGACTTTGACCCCTCGACGGACTCGGTGCCCGTTGGGCAAATGGATACGCTGGACCGCTGGGCTCTGCATCAGACCGCCAAGTTGCTCGACGACTGCACGAAAGCCAACGACGCCTATGAGTTCCACCGGGCCTTCCAGCTGTGCAATCAATTTTGCGCGACCACGCTCTCGGCGGTCTACCATGACATCCTGAAAGACCGGCTTTACACGCTTGGGACAGGCCACTCGCTTCGCCGGTCTTCGCAGACCGCGATTCACGCCATCTTCACGACGCTCGTCAAAATGCTGGCGCCGGTGCTCACTTTCACGGCGGACGAGGCTTGGTCCTACGCCACGGCCCGGACCGAATACGCAGATGACTCAATCCATCTCCAGGATTGGCCGGTCGCGCCCGCCGATTGGACCAATGCCGAGATCGAGGCCGAGGTCGCTGCGCTCATTCGAATCCGCACCCTCGTGAACGAGGCGATCGAGCCCGCTCGTCAGGCCGGCAAGATCGGCAAGTCCCTCGATGCGGCGGTGACAATTTCCGGACCGGTTGGAGATGCTGCCCTGGCCGTCATGGCGAAGCACCGCGACTTCCTGCCCGAACTCTTCATTGTTTCGCAGGTCACCCTCTCCGAAGCGCCCTCCCTCACCGTGGCCGTAGCCCACTGCCAGGAACTCGGCTACCTTCGCTGCCCACGATGCTGGCGCTGGGTGCCGGCCCTGACGACGACGACCCACGGCGAGCTCTGTCCGCGCTGCGCAGAGGCCCTTGCCTGACCCTCTCTTTCTTAGATATCCCATTACCACCATGGCCAAGAAAAAACACCCCGCCCCGGCCTCGAAAAAGTCCGCCCCGACCAAGAAGCCGCCGGCGAAGAAAAAGCCTGCTCCGTCCCCTTCCAAATCCGTGAAACCCGCTCCGAAGAAACCGTCCAAACCTGCCCC
>CAMAXB010000027.1 GCA_945862035.1 Opitutus sp. GAS368 | reverse complement strand
TCCCGGAACATCGGCTCGATTTCGCACTCCCGGCAGCTGAAGTCTGCCCGCCGGGCGATGTAGAGGTGGTAGAAGGAATCACGCCGGAAGCAAATCTCAAACACCTCTTTTCCAGCAACTTCCAATGAACGACACCCGATCGCACGGAGTTGCTCCAGATCGATCGGCATCCCGCCGGTCAGTCTTCTGCTGGGGTCACGGAGGAACACGCCGAGCTCTCCGTAGTTGTCGAGTGGCTGGCCGCGAGGGTGTGGACCGGTCATCTCGATCAGTCCATGCTGGACGAGCTGATCGAGGTAGACGTCGTTTGCGGAGAGCCGGGCTACCACCACGGTCCCGAGGATGAGTGCGAACGACGCCGCCAGGCCCATTCCGATCCAGACCCGCCACGGCGAGCGGCCGGGCCGGGTCACCCGTGCACCGGCAAGGATCGTAGTCCGGAGGCCGGCCGGAGGGGCAATCAGCTTACACTTAGCTCCCACTTCGGAATCGAAGGCCCGCTCGCACCCCAGCCAAGCCTTCAATGCGGCGTCCCTCTCAGCTTGCGCGAGCGCCTCCACGACAGCCGGATCGGATGCGTCCTGACCACCGGGGCGGCACGCCTGCAGGATGAACTTTGCCTGCTCGCTCGTCATGACGCCGCTCCCTTGCGCAGGCCTGGAAACTCCACCACCTCGGCACGGTGGCTCGCCCGGCGGGCCATGGCCGAGCGCAGCTGCGACTTTCCGCGCGAAAGACGAGACATGACGGTACCGATCGGCACCTCCAGCGCATCGGCGATTTCCTGGTAGGACAAATCCTCGATATAAAACAGCGTGAGCGGCGCGCGGAACACCTCATCGACCTCCTGCAACATCTCCATGACCTGCACGCCGTCCAGCCGGCGGACGTGATCAACACTCTCCGCCGCCGTATCCTGCTCCTCTGGGGGCAGATCCTCGATCGCCGTGATCCGGCCATCGCGACGCCGCCCGCGCAGAAACTCCCGGTACAGCGTGGTGAACAGCCAAGTCTTGGCCTTGGCCGCGTCGCGCAGTCCGTGCCCCTTGGTCGCCCAAATGTAAAAGGTCTGCTGAACGAGATCGCAGGCATCCGCCTCGCGCCGCGCTAGGCTGAGCGCAAACCGGTACAAGGCCTCGTAGTGGGCATCAACCAGTTGGGTGAAAACCGCATTGCTCATGTGCGGGTGAGACATCTGTGTTGCCGCGTTTATTCCAAGATTTTCGCCTCGCGTCCAGCACGCCAAGAATGAGCTTTCGAGGCGTGATTCGTCTTTACGTCCCGCCCAACCTCGCGGCCGCCGCACCTCGCGATGCGATCGGGCTCAAGGTGGAACTCGACCTCTCCAACGCCCCACTGCCCTCCTGGCTTCCGGCCCTTGCCCTGCTGCAACGCTTTGGCGCCAAGCCCATGCCGGTGCTTTTTCTCCAACTCGACCGGGCCCAGCTGCGCGAGTTGATGACCGCCCTGCGCGGGCAGTCGGTTTTCTACCGGCTCGATGCACCGACCAAACCCCTGCTCTGGGTCGGTCCCATCCTACGAGGGGTCAGCGAACACCTCGGTCCACCTCCGGCCGAGGCTCCGGCCGTCCGGTCGACGGCGGTCGCAGCCCAGCTGACGCCCCCCGCTGTGCGGGCCCGGACCACCGCTGCCACCATCACTCCGCTGACGATTGATGGCAGTGAGCATTTCCTCGCACTCACCCTGCCCTCGCGGGAATCCGCGCTCTACAGCGCGGCACTCGATCTCGTCAAAACCCACGGGTTCGCCTTGGAGCCGTCAAACCGGAAGTGGTGGCTGCGGGATCGCCACAAGGTTCTCAATTTTCTCGCGAGTTACCGGGCCACGCTCGAGGACGAGTTCCACGCCGAGTTCACCGCGAATTTCGAGCAGAACACGGCGCGCCTGCACCGCGCGGAGATCTCGATTGAAACCTCCGCGGTCGAGGAAGGCTTTGCCGTCACCCTCGGCCTTCGGGCCGGCAAGGCCGACGGCGCCGCGCTGGCCGCCGCCGTCGCCGCCAGTCGCGGCTACGTGGAAGACCGGGGCGAAGTGTACCTGATCGATCCGGTGCAGCTTGAACGGCTGACCGCCGCGCAGCGCGCGCTGGCCGGTGAACCGGGAGCCGTGGCGTCTGGTCGCAGGACCCATCGCATTCCCACGACGCGCCTGAGCGAGGTGCAGGACGTCCTCACGGAATTGGCCCCGCACTTCCAGCCGCCCGAGACCTGGCGGGAACGGGGCGAGGCCCTTCGCAATGTTTCCACCCTGCCGCCCGCGCCCATTCCGCGTGAGCTAGATGCACAACTGCGGCCCTACCAGCGTCTGGGCGTCGCCTGGCTCTGGCACCTGCACCGAAACGGTTTGGGTGGCGTCCTCGCCGATGAAATGGGCTTGGGCAAGACGCTGCAGGCCCTCGCCGTGCTCGCAGCCCTCCCCGCCGCGAAGCACACGCCAGCCGCCGTCAGTCTCGTGGTCTGCCCTGCCTCCCTCGTGGAAAACTGGCGCCGGGAGGCCGCGCGCTTCGCCCCTTCCCTCCGGGTCTTTCTCCATCACGGTGCCCAGCGCATCGGTTCCGAGCACGCCTTCAAGGCGTATGATCTGGTCATCACGTCGTACGCCACGCTCGCACGGGATCAGGAGCTGTTCTCCGCGATCGACTTTGCCTGCATCATCGCCGACGAGGCGCAGCACATCAAGAATCGCAAAAGTCAGAACGCCCAGGCACTCCGCACGCTTCATGCCCACGGACGTTTTGTGCTCACCGGAACCCCGCTCGAGAATTCACTCGATGATCTCCGGTCACTCTTCGAATTCCTGATGCCGGGTCTGGTCACCCGCCTTCCCGCCGGGCTGAAAAGCGGTGAACGCGAATGGTACGATGAGCGCCTGCGCGCCCAAGCCGCACCCTACCTGCTGCGTCGAACCAAGCTGGCGGTCGCCAAGGAACTGCCCGCGAAGATCGAGCAGATCATCTGGTGCGAGCCGACGACCGCCCAAGCCGCACTCTACAAGCGTCAGCAGGAGGAGGCCGAGCGCGCCCTGATCGACCTCGCAGCAGGCGGGGCCAACGAGGGGGCGCTTCGCTTCGCGACCCTGACCCAGCTCTTGCGGCTGCGACAGATTTGCTGCGACCCGCGTTTGGTCGACGCCAGCGCGAGCCCGGACGACTCCGCCAAGCTCGAGGCTTTCCGCGAGATCCTCGACGAGGCGCTCGACGAGGGACACCGGCTGCTGGTGTTTTCGCAGTTCACCTCGCAGCTGGCGCTGATCCGGGAGGAACTCAAGTCGCGCGGAGTCGAGGCCTGCTACCTCGACGGCTCCATGACGCCCAAGGCACGGCAGGCCGAGGTGGATCGCTTCCAAGGCAGTGACGAGGTCCCGGTGTTCCTGCTGTCCCTCAAGGCTGGCGGCTCTGGCCTCAATCTCACGGGAGCGGACATCGTGGTGCACCTCGACCCCTGGTGGAATCCCGCGGCCGAGGCCCAGGCTACGGACCGCGCGCACCGCATTGGCCAGACGCGGACCGTTACGAGCTACAAGCTGATCTGTGCCGGCACCGTCGAGGAGAAGGTGCTTGCCCTGCAGGACACGAAACGGGCCCTGCTCGCCGGCGTGCTTGAGGCCAGTGATGCCGCCTCGGCCAAGCTTAATCTGGGGGACCTGCGCGACCTGCTGCAGGCTTAGCAACCCGCAAAGTGGTGGCCAGACTCGGAATCGAACCGAGGACACGCAGATTTTCAGTCTGCTGCTCTACCAACTGAGCTATCTGGCCCCTGCAGAAAGGTCAGAGCAAAGGATGCTTGCGGACGGCGTCAACGGGAATTTAGGCATAATGTTGCCAGTGAGAACGCGAGCTGCTGGCGTCCACCCCATGGCTTCCACGCTTCTTGGCCGGATCCGCACCCTGGGTCCCGGCCTTCTTCTTGCGGCCGCCGGGATCGGGGCGGGCGACGTGGTCGTCGCCTCCGTTACGGGAATCAAATTCGGCTATACGCTGCTGTGGGCCATCGTCTTTACCGCCGCCTTGAAGTTTGTCCTGACCGAGGGACTCGCCCGCTGGCAGATCGCCACAGGGGAAACCGTGGTCCATGGCTGGGTTACCCGCCTGCCGCGAGTGGTCTCGCTCTGCTTTGCCGCCTACCTGCTCTTCTGGACGTTCATGGTTGGCGCATCGCTGAGCAGCGCCTGCGGGCTGGCCGGCGCCAGCCTGTTTCCGGCGCTGCCCGTGCCCGTGTGGGGCGCGATCCATGCGGTCACCGCTGGGCTGATCGTCGCACTCAACCGCTTCAGTGGGTTCCAGAAGGTCATGAAAACGCTCATCGCGGTCATGGCGCTTTGCGTCTTTGCCTGTGCCCTCCTTTTGACGCCGCCGCCGCTGGCCGTGCTAACGGGGCTGATGCTTCCCCGGGTTCCCGCCGAAGGCGGCGCCGCGTCGGTGCTCGCCCTACTGGGAGGAATCGGGGGAAGTGTCACCGTCGTTTGCTACGGCTACTGGCTGCGCGCTGCCGGCTGGAATGGTGCGGAACGCCTCAAGGCGGTGCGCGGCGATGTGGCGTTGGCCTATGCGTTCACCGGGGCCTTTGCCGTTGCCCTCTGCGTCATTGCCGCGGGCGTCCAGGCGGGCGCGGTCTCCGGGGCCCGAATCGCGATCGAGATCGCGGCGCGCCTAGAAGCCGTGGCCGGCCCCGCCGGCCGGTGGATCTTCCTCGGCGGATTCTGGTGCACGGTCTTCACCGCGATGCTCGGGGTCTGGCAGGGGGTGCCATCGATTTTCGTGGACCTGTTCTCCGCCTTGCGGCGCAAGCCGGCCGAAAGGGCCCGCTCCGACCGGCCGGTCTATCTCGGTTCACTCGCCTTCCTCGCGCTGGCCCCCCTGATCCTCCTCTGGCACCGCGAGCCCGTATCCGTCGTGGTCACCTTTGCCATTGCCGGTGCGTTCTTCATGCCCTTCCTCGCCGGCACCCTCCTTTACATGAACAACCGGCGCGACTGGATGGGCTCTCTTGCCAACCGACGGCTCGGCAACGTAGCGCTGGTCGTTTGCCTCGTGGTCTTCGGCGCCGTCTGCGTCCGCGAGGTGGTCACCCGGCTGGCCTGAATTGGCTGCCTGAATACGGCGGGGACTTGGCCGAAAGCAGTGGCTCCTCGACCACGATCGGATTCGGGTCACATCCGAATCACGATCTTCCCAAACTGACCGCCGCGCTCCATCAGCGCAAAAGCCGCGCTGACCTCGTCCAGGGAAAAGACCTCGCTGATCACCGGTCTGATCCGGTGCAGCGCAACAAAGGCGGTCATCGCGGCCCAGTCAGAGGGGCTGCCCATGGTGGAACCGAGCAGCGAAAGTTGCCGCCAAAAAACCTTCCGCAGCGGCAGGCCCGGCGGATTACCACGCGTCGCACCGAAAAACGCGAGTCGTCCACCCGGGGCGGCAAGATCGAGCAGGGCGTCAAAGTCCGCTCCCCCCGCGCTATCAATGATGACATCAAAAGGCCCCGCCTTCAGCGCCTGCGCCTTCCAGTCAGCCTGCAGGTAATTGAAGCCGCCACGTGAACCCAGGCCACCCGCCCGCTGAATCTTGTCCGACGAGCTGGACGTCACCTGGGGCTCCGCACCCTGCGCCGTGGCAAACTGCAGGGCAAACAGGGCAACCCCACCGCCGATGCCGGTGATCAGGATGCGCTCTCCTGCCTTGAGCTGCGCCCGGAAAAAAAGGGCCCGGTAGGCGGTCAGGCCGGCCAGCGGCAGCGCGGCCGCCTCCTCCCATGAGAGGTGAGCGGGCTTGGCCGCGAGCTGCCCCGCGGGCACCACAACCCGCTCCGCGAGGGTGCCCGCCCGCGGCAGGCCAAGGATGGAAAATTCCGGTCCCTGCGCGGATTCCTGCACGCCCCAGCCCAGCGAGGGATTGATGACCACCTCGGAGCCGATCCACGATCCCTCAACTCCAGCGCCGACCGACTCCACCACGCCCGCGCCGTCGGACCCGGGCGTGCACGGAAACGTGAGGCCGGCGTACTGCCCCAACTTGATCCAGAGGTCCCGATGATTGAGCGCCGCAGCCTTGAGCCGAACGACGGCCTCGCCAGGTCCCGGCGCCGGATCGGGCTGATCGACCACGGTGAGTTGATTGATGGCGGCTAGTTGGGCGCAACGCATGACGCACCCTACCGCCGCAACCGTCGCTGGCAAGCGATGCACCCTTCCGGCTTGTGCGCACCGCTCCGCTCCCTGTTACCTGTGCTCGTGCTGATCGCCTTGCACAAGCCCTACGGGGTGCTCTCGCAGTTCACCCCCGAGCCCGGTTCGCGGTGGCGCACGCTCGCCGAGTTCGGCCTGCCCCCCCGCGCCTATCCGCTGGGGCGGCTCGATGCAGACTCCGAGGGCCTGTTGCTGTTGAGCGATGAGCCCGGCCTCAACCACCGGTTGCTGGATCCGGCGCACGCCCATCGGCGCGAGTACTGGGTCCAGGTCGAGGGTCTGCCCGACGAAGCCGATCTCAAGGCTCTCGCAAGCGGCGTCATGATCGAAGGCCGCCGTACGCTGCCCTGCCGCACGTGGGCGTTGAATCCCGCTCCCGGCCTGTCCCCACGCGTGCCGCCGATCCGCGTGCGGAAGTCCGTGCCGGAAACTTGGATTGCGCTTGAGCTTGTGGAGGGACGCAATCGGCAGGTTCGCCGCATGACCGCCGCCGTCGGTCACCCCACCTTGAGGCTGGTGCGCGGACGGATTGGTGAGCTTGCCCTCGGGGCGCTCCCCCCGGGCCAATGGCGAGAACTGTCCGAGGACGAGCGCAACGCGGTGTTCGCTTTCCCCGCGCGCAATCAGCGCCATTCGTGACGCGGGTAACGGCGCGATAATTCGGCCTTCACCTTCGGATACATGTCCCGCCAAAAGGCACCGAGGTCATCGGTCACCTGAATCGGCCGTTGATTGGGAGCCAGGATCTCGAACTTCACGGCGACACGCCCGTGACCGAGCGTGAAGCGACCGTCGACGCCGTAGAGTTCCTGGATGCGCGCGCTCATGATGGGAGGCCCCTCCTTGCGGTAGGTGAGCCGGGCCTTGCGACCATTGGCCATCACGAGTCGTTCCGGCAGATAGTCATCGAGCACGGCCAGCTGCTCGGGGCGCAGCCAGTCGCGCAGGGCGGGCATCACGGGCTTGTCCTTGAGTTCGCGCGCACCGTAGCTGCCGTAGCAAATCTGCTCAATGAGGGTCGCCCGGTCCGCATCTGCAATCGGGGTGACTTCCAGTTCAGGAAACCACTCGGCCAGACGGTTGACCCGGATGATCCACTGGTCGACCGCCTCGTTCCACTCGGTGAGGACAATCCGTCCCGCCATGACTTCCGCCGCCAACAGGGCCGCCGCGGCGCTGGCGGGCGGCTCCTCCGCGGTCGGCTTGGCCTCCAGCACAAGATCGCGGAACCGGCGCTCGCGCCGAGCGATGACCCGCCGAACCCCTTCATCGTAGACAACGCCCACGGCGTCGCGGTAGTCCGCGGGAAAGAGTTCCTTCAGCCAGGGTTCTTCGATGGCTGTTGCCAACGACAACAGGACACTCACCTCACCCCCTCGTCCCTCGATCTCACTGACCTCGGCGGCCACCAGCAGCGGAGCCTTCTGCACCGCACTCTCGCGGGCCAGCATGCCCCGGCGCTGATGCACCAGCTCGCAGCGGAGCGTCCCGGCATCGAGCCGCTTGGCCAGATGGTCAGAAAACCCGGCAAGCACGCACTTGCGGATCGCCACGCCATCGCCCTCGCCTGCGGCGAGGTCGAGTCCTTCCTTTTCTGCAATCTCCAGGAACTGCCGGAACAGCGGCCCAACCTGACGTGCGCCCTGCGCATGGATTCCCAGCCGGCGACAGGCATCGAGGCTGTAGCTCGCCTGCTCGGCATACGTCCACGCGCGCATCGCGAGGAAGAAATCACTCTCGTGCTCCTCGCCCAGCGCGTCGTCCCGGGCATCCTCCACCTCGCGCGTCACGCCGCGGAGCAGGAAGCTGCGCCCCTGGGTCAACGCGGCCATCAGCGCAACCGGGCGGACGCAGCCCCGGGCGTCCGCCTCCAGCAGCATGCGCGCGTAGCGGGGATGCACCGGAAAGCGAAGCATGCGCCGCCCGACCTCCGTGATTCGCCCCGCCGGATCCAGCGCGCCAAGGTCCGCGAGCAGGGATTCAGCCCGAGCCAACGCCTTGGGCTCCGGCTTCTCCAGCCACGGAAACGCGGCGACGTCGTCGATGCCACTGGCCTTCAGCGTCAACACGACTTCGGAAAGATCGAGCCGCCGGACCTCGGGTAGCTCCTGCGGCGGGCGCTGGGTGTGCTCCCGCTCGGTCCAGAGCCGCACACCGACGCCCGGGGCCGTGCGGCCGGCGCGGCCCGAGCGCTGGTCGGCCGAAGCGATCGAGATCTTCTCGATCAGCAGGGTATTGATGCCGCGATTGGGGTCGAAACGCGCCACGCGGGCCAGGCCCGCATCAATGACAATCGTGACGCCATCGATCGTGAGGGACGTTTCCGCGACATTTGTGGAGACAATGATCTTGCGCGTCTCGTAGCGCGCCACCGCGCGGTCCTGCGCCTCGGGCGGCAGCTCGCCATGCAGCGGCATGACCAGAAAGCCGCGCAGGTCGCGCTCGGCCTGGAGCGCCTGCACGGTCCGGCCGATCTCGTACGCCCCGGGCATGAACACGAGGACATCGCCGGACATGGTCGCGGCGACGCGCGCACACTCCCGGGTGGCCACGTCCCAGACCGGCTCGCGGTCGAAATCCACCGCCCGCGGGAGGTACTCGATCCGGACGGGGAAACTGCGGCCTTGGGAAACCAGCACGTCGCAGGGCGCGAGGTAGTCGCGCAAGGTTCCCGCATCGAGCGTGGCCGACATGACCGCGATCTTCAGATCCGGCCGCGCGCCCTGCTGGATCTGGAGGGCGCGCGCAAGGGAGATGTCCCCGTAGAGATGGCGCTCATGAAACTCATCGAAGACGATCGCCGCCACCCCGCGCAGCGTCGGGTCGAAGGACATCTGCCGCAACAGAATGCCCTCCGTGACGAAGCGGATGCGCGTGGCCTTGGACACGCGTGCTTCCAGACGTATTTGATAACCCACGACATCACCAAGCGCCACGCCCACCTCCTCCGCGACGCGGCGGGCCAGCATGCGCGCGGCGAGGCGGCGCGGCTGCAGGACGACGACCTCGCCGCCATCGAGGAGACCGTGGCGCAGCATCATCTGCGGGAGCTGGGTTGACTTGCCGGAACCCGTCGGCGCCTGCACCACGACACGCCCGGACCCCTGCAGCGCGCCGATCAGGGCGGACTCGAGTTCGTAGATGGGAAGATCGCGCGCGGCCATGTGTATCCGAAAGATGGAGCGTCGCGACCCGTCCCGCTGACGCAAGCCCATGCTTTTCGCGCTCCAGGCGGGCGAACCGTCGGATCGGACCGGCTGCAAAGCCCCGTAAAAGTTATTCACCAGTTATTCACCATAGGACTGATGGTGAATAAGTTGTGCAGAAGATGACCGTGACTTTTCGGCGAAAAAATAACATCGTCTCTCTCGTTCCTTGATAGAACAGCCAAGCGCACGGCGGCCTGAAAAACCTGTCGGAAGCGAGGGCTGGGATAATCCCGGGCAACCGGGGAAAGGATGGTCGAAGCTGGTTCGACCCTCCCCTTCCTTGTGCGAGCAATCGCCGGGACAGGCATCTATCACCAGTTCCTCTGGCCGGGGTCGTGCCCGGTCCAGTTGTTCACGATCAGGAGCTGAGCGGCGAGCCGCGAAATAGAAACCGCGGAGCGAGCCGAGTCAGGTCCGGGAGTAGTTTCGACTCCCGCACTGATACTGTGACCCAGAGGGTCATGGCTGCTACAGTAGTACCAGCACGCGTCCAGGTCTTCCGGCGGGTCCACCCCGCCAAAAGGCTCCTCCGGCAAGGGGGAGCGCGCAAAGGAGATCAGGGCGTGGGGAGCGAACGAGTCTGGCAAAGCTCGTAAACGTTCCTGTTTGGGGCGGGGCGAAAAACGCCTCACCCCATTGCAAAGCAAAAGCAGCCTGAGAGTTAAGAGGTCAGACCCGTCACACGGGGCCAACGCCCGGCCACAAGCCGGGGCCGTCCCTGTGGTAACGGTGCCGACGCGAAGCCCATTGCAAGCGTGTCAGCACCCTGTCCGGCGAGCCGTTCTCGGCAGAGAGCGACCGAACCAGGCAAAGAGGCCTCACTCAATACACCCCGACCGGCAACGGTCAGGGCGGTCCCGCCATGAGACCGAAAGCCGCGCATGCCGTGCGGAGTGGCGTCGGGGAGTCTGCGGCCCGCGAAAGCGAGAGCGCCAAACGCAGGCACCTGGGAAAGAGAGCGTGGCGAACTCCAACCCCCTATTTGGCCCGTGGAACTTCGGTTCCACGGGCCTTTTTGGTTTTGGGCGCGGAGGTCTGCCAGGCCCGGCGCCCTTGGCGGCCATGTCGAAATCTGATTGCCGTTTTCCCGCGGTTTCCCGCCGCGTATGGCCTGCTCCTTTTCCGCGGGCTTGTTCAGCCCGGCGAGCCTGCCCGTGTTTACCCCTACCCCGCCCTCTCCAGCCCATTCCAGACGTCATGCCCCTCTTCCTTCGCTCGGCCGCCCACGCCGTGTTATTCATTCTCGGTTTCCTCGCGGCGGTGAATCGCCTGGCCGCAGCCACCGCGGGGGATCCCTTTCCGCTCTGGCCCGAGGGCGCCCCGGGGGCCTTGGGGACCTCGGCGAATGATGTTCCCAAACTGACCGCCTACCTGCCGGACCCCGCCAAGCGAACGGGCGCATCGATGCTCATTCTTCCGGGAGGAGGCTACGGTGCCCTCGCGGGCCACGAGGGTGCCGGCTACGCCGAATGGCTGACCGAACAGGGCATTGCCTGCTATGTTCTCCAGTACCGTCTGGGCAGCCATGGGTACCGCCACCCCCGTATGCTGGAGGACGCGGCCCGCGGACTCCGCATGGTCCGCGCACTGGCCCGCCGCGACGGACTGGATCCGGCTCGCGTAGGGGTCATGGGGTCATCGGCGGGAGGACATCTTGCCTCAACGCTCCTCACCCGGTTTGACGCTGGCCGGGCCGACGCCGGCGATCCGTTTGATCGGGAGAGTTCCCGTCCTGATCTGGGGGTGCTGTGCTACCCGGTCATCACCATGGGCCCCCTCGGCCACAACGGCTCGCGTAATAACCTTTTGGGCAAGGACGCGCCCGCCGACTTGGTCATCGCGCTGTCAAACGAGCTGCAAGTCACCACCCAAACGCCACCCACCTTCATCTGGCACACGGTCGAAGATGCGACGGTCCCAGTCGAGAACGCCCTCTTGTTCGCGTCGGCCTTACGGAAGGCCGGGGTGCCCTTTGACCTCCACATCTACGAAAAGGGCGCCCATGGCCTCGGTTTTGGTCGGCCGGGTCGGGAAGCTCCGCCCTGGGCGGCTGACTTTCGCTTCTGGCTGCGCCGCCGGGGTTTCCTGCCCTAGCGGCAGGCGCCGTCAGTGGAATTCATTGTGCGCCTGGGTGACAATCCGGCTTCAAGGTCGGATGGTCCGACCTTCGGCCTTGCCTTCGACGAAGGGGGTCCGCACGTTCTCCCTTTTTCCGAAGTACTACCGCGCCCGCGCTATGAATCAGAACATCCGTAATATCGCCATCATTGCTCACGTCGACCACGGCAAGACCACGCTCGTCGACAAGCTGCTCAAGGAAGGTGGCGTTTACCGCGCCAATCAGCAGGTCGAGGAGCGCGCCATGGACTCCATGGACCTCGAAAAGGAGAAGGGCATCACGATCAAGGCCAAGAACACCTCGGTTCACTGGAACGGCAAGATCGTCAACATCCTCGACACGCCCGGCCACGCTGACTTCGGCGGCGAAGTTGAGCGCGCCCTGCGCATGGTCGATGGCGTGCTCCTCGTCATTGACGCCTACGACGGGCCCCAGGCCCAGACCCGCTTTGTGCTCCGCAAGGCGCTGACCCACGGACTCAAGGTTGTGATCGTCATCAACAATATCGACCGCGAGAACGCCGAGCCGGCCAAGATGTACGATAAGGTCCTCGAGCTCCTGATGGAACTCAATGCGACGGACGAGCAGTTTGACGCACCGGTTGTGTACGGATCCGGTCGCGACGGCTCCATGATGTACAAGCTGGGCGAAGAGAAGAAGGACATGACGCCCCTCTTCCAGACGATCATCGACCACATCCCGCCGCCGTTCGCCAAGCCGAACGACTCCTACCACATGCTCGTCTCAAACATTGATTGGAGCGACTACGTCGGTCGTATCGCCGTCGGCAAGATCCTCGGCGGCACCGCCAAGGTCGGCGATCCCGTGTTCGTCATCCGTCACTCCGATCACAAGCGTATCCGCGCCAAGATCACCAAGATCTTCGAGTTCACCGGCCTCGGCCAGCGTGAGGTCGATTCGGCCGTCGCGGGCAACATCGTCGGTGTCTCCGGTTTCGAGGATGTCGACATCGGCGACACGCTCACCGCCGACGAGGCCGGCCATGCCCTCCCCTTTACCCAGATCGATCCGCCGACCCTCGAGATGCAGTTCTGCGTCAACGACGGCCCGCTGGTCGGCCAGGAAGGCAAGCTCGTCACCTCGCGCCAGATCCGCGAGCGCCTGATGCGCGAGCTCAAAACCAACGTTTCGATCTACATCGAGGACTCCGCCAAGGCGGGCGTGTTCAACGTCAAGGCTCGCGGCGCCATGCAGGTTGCCGTGCTCGTCGAGACGATGCGCCGCGAGGGCTACGAGCTCCTCGTTTCCCGCCCGACCGTGATCGAGCAGACCGGCCCGAATGGCGAGCGGCTCGAGCCCTACGAGACCGTCTGGATCGAGGTTCCGGATGAGTGCGTTGGTTCCATCATGCAGAATCTGGCCGGCCGCAAGGGCCAGCTGACGAACATGGAGAAGCTCCAGCACTCGACCATGATCGAGGCGACCATCACGACCCGCGGCCTCATTGGCCTGGAGATCGACGTCGTCAACGCGACCTCCGGCCGTGGCGTCACATCCCATCTCTTCAAGGAATACGGGCCCTACGCCGGCGAGGTGCTGACCCGCATCACCGGCACGCTGATCGCCACCGAGGCGGGCGAGACCACGACCTACGCGCTGCTCATGGTGCAGGAGCGGGGCAAGCTGTTCGTCAGCCCCGGCGAGCAGGTCTACGAGGGCATGATCGTCGGAGAGAATCCCCGCAACGAGGACATCGCCTGTAACGCCGTTCGCGAAAAAGCGCTCACCAACTTCCGCTCCCAGGGATCAGGTGTGGCGACGGGGCTTACACCCGCGTCCAAGCTCTCCCTCGAACGCGCGATTGAATACATTGCCGCGGACGAACTCCTCGAGGTCACGCCCAAGAGCCTCCGGCTCCGCAAGCGCATCCTCGACAATGGAGCCCGCCAAAAGGCGGCCAAGTCCGGCAAGGCCTAAGCCCAGCGGATCTCGCTCCAGCTCTTTCCGAGGCCGCACCGCTGGGTGCGGCCTTTTTTTGACGGCATTGCCTGATGGGAGGGGTTGGGCATCGCCGGCCAAGGGTATGCGCTTTCAGACCGACGCCAGCCTTGGCCGAGCAACTTCCAGCGGTCAGACCGGAGGTAGCCCCCAGTGGATCAGCCGGCGCAACGAGATAACGGCGGCGGTCGGCCGGCGGCACAAAAAAGCGGCCGGTGCCGAAGCGCCGACCGCTTGATTCACAAAGCCGCTACTTGGCCATCACGGGCTCTTCGCCGTGGCCATGCGGGCGACCATGCTGGTCGGGTCGATCCATCTCCTTGTCGATCTCCGCAGCGCGCTTGAGGCCGTGCGCACTGGAGTGACCGGTCACCTTGACCACCAGCCGATCGACCAGGATGTAAAAGATCGGCACCACAAAGAGCGTCAGACAGGTGGCAATCAAAAGTCCGCCCACCACCACGATCCCCATGGGATTGCGCGTCTCAGAACCGGGGCCGCTGGCAAACGCAATCGGAACGGCCCCAAGGATCGTCGCGATCGACGTCATGATGATGGGCCGGAAGCGGGTGATGGTCGATTCGAGCGCGGCGTCATAGGCGTTGCGGCCCTCGATCTGGAGCTGGTTGGCGAACTCCACGATCAGGATACCATTCTTGGCCACCAGCCCAATCAGCATGATCAGGCCGAACCGAGAGAAGATGTTATCCGTCATCGCCGGTCCCCAGAATCGCGTACAATAGAGCACCATGATCCCACCCGCGAGCGCGATCGCCACACCGGTGAAGATCGTGACCGGATGCACCCATGATTCAAATTGAGCCGCCAAAATCAGGAACGTGAACAGCAACGCGAGGCCGAACAGAATATACGTGTCGCTGCCGCTCTCCGCGAATTCCCTCGCCTCGCCATCCCAGGCAAACGCGATACCGGCCGGGAGCAGGGGCCGCGTGATTCCCTCCATGTAGGTCACGGCGTCACCGATGGTGGAGCCGGAGGCAATCTGGCCGAAGATGGTGACCGAGCGCATGCGGTTGAAATGCGGGAAGTTCTCCGGGACCGTCGACTCATCGTAAGTCACCAGATTGCTCAGCTGAATCAGCTGGCCAGTCTGGGCCTTGACATAGATGCGGGCCAGATCGTTGGGCGTACCCCGGTCAACATCCTCAACCTGGACCAGCACATCGTACTGCTGATTGCCGCGTTGGAACGTAGTCGACCGGCTGCCACCCAGCATCGTCTCGAGGGCGGTTCCGATGTCCGCGATGGGAACTCGCAAGTCCGCCGCCCGCGCCCGATCGATGCGCACATTCAGCTGCGGCTTGGTGGGCGAGGGATTGACGCGCGGATTACTGATCATCGTGCCCTGGCGAGTCACTGCAATGATCTCCTGGCCCACGCGCTGGAGCTCGTCAAAATTACTGCCGAGCAGCACCATCTGAATGCCACCGCCACCACCACTGCTACCGCCGCGACCGCTGCTGCCACCGCCGCCGAAGGGCCGGACCGGGCTGGCGTTGGCCTGACCGCCCGTGATCTGCTGGCTGAATTTACCACGGACTTCCGCGATGATTTCCTGCGTGGTGCGCGTGCGCTCTTCCCACGGCTTGAGGGCGACGCTGACGCTCGCAAAGGTGCCAAAACCGCTGTTGTGAAACGTCCGCTCGACCTCGGGAATCTGCCGGATCATCTCGTCCATCTGATTGGAATAGACCCGTACGTAATCGGGGGTCGCGCCAATGGGACCGCTGAAGCTCGCGTTGAAGACGCCGCGATCCTCCAGCGGCGTGATCTCGCGCTGCAGTTGGGAATACAGAAAAAAGCCGGTAATCGTGAAGACAAGGGTGCCGCCCAGCACGAGCCATGAAGCGCGCAGCGAGAGCCGCAGCATCCGGCCAAAGATGGCGTTCAGGTGCACGAAGAACGGCTCGGTCTTTTCGTAGAACCAGTTGTGCTGTGCGCGGCCATTGACGACCTTCACCTTCAGCATCCGGGAGCACAGCATGGGGGTCAGCGTGAGAGCGATGACACCCGAAATGCTGACTGCCACCGCCAGGGTGATGCCAAATTCATAGAAGAGACGGCCGGTCTGCCCCTTTTGGAATGCAACCGGCAGGAAAACCGCGACCAGGGTCATCGTGGTGGCGATGATTGCGAATGCGACCTGCCGGGCCCCATGAATTGCGGCGAGGATGGGCTCCTCACCTTCCTCTACGCGGCGATAAATATTCTCCAACATCACGATGGCGTCGTCCACGACGAGGCCGACCGCGAGCACCAGCGCCAGCAGGGTCAGCACGTTGATCGAGAAGCCCAAGGCTCCCATCGCCGCGAAGGTACCAATGACCGAGACCGGAATCGCCATCAGCGGAATCACGGTGGCCCGCCAGTCCCGGAGGAAGAGGAAAATCATGAGGACGACGAGACCCATGGCCTCCCAGAGGGTCTTGTACACCTCTTTGACCGAGCGCTCGACGAAGACGCTGGTATCGTTGGCGACGTTGATGTTCACGCCCTCAGGCAAATCCGCCTGAATCGAGGGCAGCATGGCCTTGATGTCGTTCGCGACATCAAGAAGGTTCGACTGGGCCTGACGGACGATGGACACGCCGACCGTGGGACGCCCATTAAACAGGGTTTCACGCCGGTAATCCTCGCGACCAAGCTCCACCCGGCCGATGTCGGAAAACTTGACCTGATAGTTACCCCGGGTCGCCAGCACCAAATTCTCGTAATCCACCGGATTCGACATGGCACCTTGGAGCCGCACCGGGAACTCACGCGACAGGGACTCAATTCGGCCGCTGGGAAGGTCGACATTCTGCTGCCGCAATGCGTTCCGGACGTCGGTCACCGTCAGATTGTAGGCGGCCAGCTTGTCGCTGTTCACCCACAGGCGCATCGCGTAGCGCTGCCCCTGGAGATCGACTGCACCGACGCCGGGAACGGTTTGAATGCGTTGAATGGCGATCCGGTCGACCATCTCGGTCAACTCGAGGCGATTGTAGCGATCCGAGTTGAATGAAAGGGAAAGGATCGGGTCCGAGTCCGCGTCGGTTTTGGAAACCTGCACAGTCTCGACCTCCTGCGGCAGACGACCGACCGCGCGCGAAACCCGGTCTCGAACGTCGTTGGCCGCCTCATCGATGTTGCGGCTCAGCAGAAACTCGATCGAGATGCGTGAGAAGCCCTCCCCGGAGAAGGATCGCATCAGCTTGATGCCCTCGATCGTCGCCAGCTCCTTCTCAAGCGTCTCGGTCACCTTCGCCTCGACGACCTCCGCCGAGGCTCCACGGTAACCTGCACCGACGGAGATGATCGGTGAATCGGTGCTCGGGTACTCGCGCACGGGCAGCGAGGAGAATGCGATGCTGCCGACCAGAATGATGATGAGAGCACCGACCAGGCAGATGACGGGTCGCTTGATCGAGAGATCGGAAAGAATCATGGCGTGGCCTTACTTTTGGGAAAACGCCGGATTCAGCGGCCGGGGAATGAGCTTGATGCCCGGGAAGAGGGCGATGCCGCCCACGCCGGAGCCCACGATCACCATGTTATCGGTCAGCGGGACATTGAGCGGCAGGATCTCGACGGCCCCACGGGTGCGGAGCCCGAGTTTAACCGGGACGAACTCGGCGACCTTGTCGGCGCCCTGGTCGCGCACCGCGATGATCTGCGTTCCGGTTGTGGTCGTAAGGATCGCACCCTCGGGGACGGTGAAGGTATTCTCGTGCACCTCGAGCGTGATCTCAATGTTGGCAAACATGCCGGGGCGCAGCCGGGCGGAGGGATTGGTCAGCATGCCCTTGACCTCGCTCGAACGCGTCTCACGCTCGATCACGGAACTAACGAAATAAACCTCCCCAGTGACAGGATCACCTGTTTGCAGGTCCCGGGAGATCAACCGGAAAGGGGTGCCGGACTTGACCTTTTCGATGAAGCGCTCGGGCACCTGGAAGGTTACCTTCATTCGGCTCAGATCATTGAGCGTGGTCAACGTGGTGCTGGTGTTGACGTAGTCGCCGGCCGAGAGGGACCGGGACCCGACCACCCCGTCAAAGGGCGCCTTCACCTCAGTCCGGGAGAGGCGGAGGGTCAGCAGCGAGAGCTCGGCGCGGGACGCCGCAAACTCTGAGCGCGCCCGGTCAACTTCCGACTGC